>CAYONK010000136.1:0-9183 GCA_964405285.1 uncultured Ardenticatenaceae bacterium | reverse complement strand
TCTCAAAGCCATAATCGTAAAGGATATTGGCCGTCGTGCCGGGGGCGCAGTCGCCCGGCGCCGCCACCGTGGTGAAGTTGAAGGTGGCAGAATAGCTGCCCGTCCCGCAGATGTTATCCGACTGCACGCGCCAGTAGTAGCGGGTGCTGGAATTCAGATTGGCCGTCGTGTAGCTCGTGCCAGAGACGGTGGCCGACTCCACGATGTTGCTGAAAGCGGCGTCGGTGGCGATCTGCACCGTGTAGCTCGCACCCTGCGCCGCCGCATTCCAGGTCAGCGTCGCCTGCTGCGGCACATTCAGCGCCCCATTGGGCGGGGAGACCAGGGTCGGCGCGGCCGGGGCCTGGGTGAAGAGGTTCAGGTTCACCGTGCTGCTGTGGGTGCTGGTCAGCGCCGTGCCCGTCACTTCGATGGCGTAACTGCCGGCCGCCGCCGCGCCCATATTGCCAATTGTCAGTTGGCTGGCTCCGGGCGGCGTCACTGGGTTGGCGCTAAAGGCGGTGGTTGTCCCGGCCGGGTTGCCGCTGACGCTCAACGTCACCGGATCGGTATAGCCCAAAATCTGGCCGACAGCCACATTATACACCGCGTCGTTCGGGGTGCAGACGTTGAGGGTTGGCGGCGTCACCGAGAGGGTGAAGTCAGCGAAGAGGGCGCAATTGTAGCAGATCAGGGCAAAGTCCTGATCTGTGGTGTCGCCGTTGTAGGGCACGCCATCACCCGCGATGTTGGCCGCGTCAATGGTGATGGTCGCCGAACCACCCGGATTCTGGATGTAGACGTTCTCCAATACCTCGCGGACATCATACACGCCGCCAGTGGCCGACCAGCCGCCGCTGAAGACGTTGCCCCGGTAGGTGTTGCCATTACTCTGCACCGTCAGGTTGAGATTGTTCACCAGGGCGGGATTGGCCCCTACCGCGCCGGGCGCGTCGGACCAGGCCAGGGTCACTTTGAGCGGCTTGCTCGGATCGGCCACGCCGACGGTGAGGGTCCACTGCTGGCCGGTGTCGGTGAAGAGGTGGGTCTGGTCGTAATACAGCACATCGGCGTTCGGGGCGAGCAGATTGGTGATATTGACCCGGCCCCAGCCTTCGCTGGTGTTGGGGATGGTCCCCATGGGGGTGGCGCTGTTGACCAGGAGGGCTTTGGCCATCGCCGGGCTGGGGTTGGCTCCGGCGTTGAAGCCGCGCCACCATTCCGTCGCCAGGGTGATCGCCCCGGAGACCTGCGGGGCGGCCATGCTCGTGCCGGAGCAAAAGGCGTAGAGGTTGTTGGTCCCGGCGATGGCGGTGGAGCAGCTACCGCCCAGGTCGTTACGTGCCGAGGCGATTTGCTCGCCAGGGGCGGCGACGGTGATGCCGATGCGGCCGTCTATGGCCGGACCCCGGCTGCTAAAGCTGGAGATGGTATCAATGCTGCCCGCGCGATGGTTGCGGCTGCTGGCGACGATGATCAGGTTCTTGGCCTCTTTCGGGGCGGTCAGGGTAGACGCCCCAGGGCCGGAATTCCCGGCGGAGAAGACCTCGATAAACGGTTCGGCGACGTTGGGTGTGTCGAAGTTGCCGTCGCGGACCATGATGTCGTGGGTGCGTTCTGGGGCGCGGTAGCCCATCCCGGCGCCTTCACCAGTGTGCCAGGAGTTGTTGCCACCAACCGAACCAAGCAAGACAGCTTGCTTGCTATGCTCCTGCCAGCCGCCAACGGGCGGCCAGGCAGCGGCGGACAGCGAGTTCAAGGCGACGATGTCGTGACCTGGGGCGACGCCCAGGCCATAGAGGAAGCCTTGCGCGTCGGCGAAACCACCTGTGGCGTCGCCGCCGATAATCCCGGCGACGTGGGTGCCGTGACCACCGCCAGAGCAGTCGCTGCCCGGCTGTCCGGCTGGGTTACAGGCTCCGGGGAAGCTGTACCCGGCGACGATGCGCGGGCCGAGGTCAGGATGGTCGTAGTCTACGCCGGTGTCAATGGTGGCCCAGCGCACACCCGCCCCGTCATAGCCCAGGGCGGCCAGGTGGGCGTTGTAGCCGACGAAGGGCACGCCGCCAGCGGAATAGTTGCCTGCCAAAATCTGGCTGGACATCTCATCGTCCAGGCCGGGTTCCGGGCTGGCGTAGCCGAACCAGAGGACGGTGTTGAGTTGGGCCAGGGCGTCGAAGCCGGCCGCGTCCATCTGAACGTTGGCGATGTAGAAGGTCCGGTCAGGCTGGGCGGGGTAAGCCTGCAAGAGGGTGGCCCCCAGGCTGGCGACGCTGTTGAGGGTGGCCTGGAGATTGCCGTCGTTGTAGAAGAAGATGTCTACGTTTTCCACTTTACCGGAACGGCCGTCTAAATCGCTGTTCATTTTGTAGGCGGGGTGGAAGTCGCCTTGCCAGCGCACGAAGTCCAGGCTTTCGGCCGATTCAGCTTGCGCCGCGCTACCCCAGACCAGATAGGTGTAGTGGGGGTAGTATTGCAGGATTTCCACGCCGGTGGCGGCCAGGGCGGCCAGGCGGTCGTTGTTGGCCGGGCCATAGAACTGGACAAAACGGAAGCCGGGACCAGCGTTGCTGGCCCGCTGCGCTGCGGCCAATTTCGGCTCGCCTTCGCCAACCGGGTCGAAGCGGTAGCGATTGACCTGGAGCGTCCCGGCGTCAGCCTGGAGGGTGAATTCCAGACCGCTGGCCATCAGGCGGGCGAAATCTTTGCCGTTTAGCTGGAGCCAGTGGAAGCTGCCATAGTCCCAGGCGGCCTGGGGGGTGAGGCCGAGTTGGGACGCTTCGGCAACGGCCGTTTGCGGAACCGTTACATAATACGTCGCGCCATCCTGAGCGCTTTGGGCTTGCGTCTGGACAATGAGCAACGCCAAAAGCGACACAACGGCCAACAATACCATTGGTCTAAACCTTCTCATCAACGATCTCTCCTTTTACAAATGTGACTTGGGGGAAAGGTCGCTACATCCGCCGATGGGCATCAGGCGAGGCGACCCTACCAATAAATAAATTGGTAGAAATCATAGCACAATCTCTGCGTTTGAGGAGTACAAAACTGACCAGTTTTGCCCACTCTCAAAGCGCAACAATTGACAATTGCCCAGTGACCATTGACAATTGCTTTATGCGTGTTTTGATGTTGTCCAAAGCCCTGCTCGTCGGGGCCTACCAATCGAAATTGGCGGCGATTGCCGCTCACCCGGATGTAGACCTGCTGGCGATTGTGCCGCCGAGTTGGGACGACCCGGCCGGCCGGATTCTGCTGGAGCAGGTTCCGGCCGAGGGGTATCGTCTGCTGGTGGAGCCGATTCGGTTTAACGGCCGTTTTCACCTCCACTACTATCCCACCTTGCCCCAACGATTGGCCGAATTCCGGCCGCACATCGTCCACATAGACGAGGAGCCATACAACCTGGCGACCTGGCTGGCTATGCGGCAGGCGCGGGCGGCCGGGGCCAAAACGCTCTTCTTCTCCTGGCAAAACCTCAAACGGCGCTACCCGCCGCCGTTTAGCTGGCTGGAGCGGCAGGTGTTGGCGGGCGTGGATTACGCCCTGATGGGCAACACGGCGGCCGTCGCGGTCTGGCAGGCGAAGGGGTATCGCGGGCCGTACCGCGTCATCCCCCAATTTGGCGTAGACCCGGACCTGTTCACCCCGGCGGCGCGTGATCCGGACCGCCCCTTCACCTTCGGTTCTGCCAACCGGCGGTTGGTGGCGGAGAAGGGGGATGACCTGCTGCTGCGGGCGGCGGCGGAATTGCCCGGCGACTGGCGGCTGCGGATCGCCGGGGAGGGGCCGTTTCGGGAAAGGTTGGAAGCGTTGGCCGCTTCGTTGGGCATTGCCGGGCGGGTGGAGTTTGTTGGGGCGATCCCATCGGGCGGGATGGTGGGCTATTTGCAAAGCCTGGACGCGCTGGTGCTGGCTTCGCGCAGCCGGCCGAACTGGCAGGAGCAGTTTGGCCGGGTGTTAGTGGAGGCGATGGGGTGTGAAACGGCCGTTATCGGCTCACGCAGCGGCGAAATCCCCCAGGTGATCGGCCAGGCGGGGCTGCTGTTCGATGAGGAGGACGTGGCCGGGCTGCGCGGCCATCTATTGCGCCTGTTGGCGGATGAGGAATTGCGGAGAACGTTGGGGCGGAACGGCCGTTGGCGCGTCTTACAGCAGTACACCCAGGCGCAGATCGCCGGGCAAACGGTGGCTGTCTATCGGGACATGGTAGGTAAAGGAGAGTATACTACGCGCCATGAGCAGTGAAGGACTATCAAACGAAAACCCTCCAGACGAACCAGCGCCTGAGGCCAAACCGCGCTCCCGGCGCGCCGCCCGGCTTATCGGCCTGTTACTAATCGTCACCTCTGTGCTGTTAGGTTGGTATTTGCTGGTCGTCTACCTGGCCTGGCAAGATGGTCAGACGCTCCTGGAAGAGCGGCGCACCCAGGCCCTGGCCGAGCAAATCAGCACCCAGGTCAGCCTGGCCGAACAAGACATCGCCGCCGGGCAATATCGTCTGGCGCAGCGTCGCCTGGAGTGGGTGATCCAACGCGCCCCCAATCAGCCAGAGGCGCAGGCTTTGCTGCGCGAAATCGAACAGCGCCAGAACGTCTCGCAAACGCCGCAACCGGCCACGACCCCAACACCGACAAACACGCCGCTGCCCACGCCTACGCCCGGCCTCATCAGCGACCCGGCCGACGAGTTGGAACGCATCCGCCAATTGATAAACAACGCCGCCTGGGAGGACGCCATCAGCGCCCTCATCTCGTTCCAATTTCAATACCCCAGCTATGAACGAGAAGGGACCGACCGCCTGATCTATGATGCCTATCTGGCTTATGGCTTGAAACTGATCAGCGGCGACCAGCCAGAGATGGGCATCACTTACCTTGACCTGGCGCAGCGTTTGGGCGATTTGCCGCAAGAGGCGTTGGACTATCAGTTGTGGGCCAGGTTGTATCTTTCTGGCATTGCCTTTTACGGGGTGAACTGGCAACTGGCAGCCTTGAATTTCCGCGAATTATGCCTGGCCGCTCCTTTTTACCAGGGAGCCTGCGAACGACTGACAGAATCGTTGGTCAATCTGGGCAATCAATTGGCTTTTGCCGAAGATTGGTGCCCGGCCGAGCAGGTTTTTCGTGAAGCGAGCCAATATGGCGCGGCGGTCAATCAGCAGCTTGGGCAGGCGCGCGAAGGCTGCGCCAACGCCACGCCCACCCCAGACCCCAACATGCCCACAGAACCAATCACCGACACGTTGCCGGTGGAGCCGTAATAGAGTAATAGAGACTGGAGATTGGAGATTCGCCTAATCTCCAATCTCCAATCTCTATCTCCAACCTCTAATCTCCAACTCTCTGCATTGGTAAGCCAGTCTCCTCCTCGCTATAATCGGGCAAATGGCGGAATTTGGTGAACCTTTAAGTGAGCGCGAGCGAGACGTCTTACAGTGCGTCGTCAATGGCGCGTCGAATAAAGAGGTCGCGGCTGAACTATCCATCAGCCAAAATACGGTGAAGGTCCATTTGCGGAATATCTTCACCAAGCTGGGGGTTTCTTCGCGGACGGAGGCGACGACGGCCGCTTTGCAGCAAGGGTTGGTCTCTATCCCTGGCATGGAACTGGTGGAGACGCCGGACGCAGGCCAGGCGACGGCTGAGCCGGAGACGCCCGCCGCCGCTCTCCAAGAAAGTGGGCACACGCCAACGGCCGTTCCTCCCCCATCTGCCCCGCCCGCATCCCCGCCAGACCCTATTGCCGATTTGCTCAGCCGCTTCAATTGGCAGATAGCCCTGGCCGCTGCCGGGCTGGGCCTGATCATGCTTCTGGTTGTTTTGTTTGGCCGGGCGGCCATCGGCCAATCGCTGCCCGCCCCTACCCCGGAACCATTTATTGAGACGGCAATCGGCCAGACGCGCTGGTCCATCGCCCGGCCTCTGGCGGCCCCGCTGGCCAACATGGCGGCCGCTGCGGTGGGGCTGGACGTGTTTCAAATTGGCGGGGAAACGGCCGTTGGCGTGGTGAATGACGTGCGGCGTTACCAGACCAACGCCCACGTCTGGCAAGATATGGCGGCGAAGCCAACGGCCGTTGCCGACACCAGCGCGGCTGTTCTCTTCGGCGAGATTTATGTGCCGGGCGGCCGACTGGGCAGTGGACAGCCTTCCGACGTGGTTGAAGCCTACAGCCCGGCCAACAACGCCTGGCGACCGGTTGCCAACCTGCCTCGTCCCATCGCTGGGGGATTGACCTTGAGTGATGGCAGCTTCCTCTACCAGTTCGGCGGCTTCGATGGCGAAAACTACCTGGACAGCGCCTTGCTGTATGATGCCAGCAGCGATAGCTGGCGATTATTGCCGCCCTTGCCGGAGGCGAAAGCGTTTGCGACCGGAGGGTTTGTCACCGGTCAGTTGTATGTGGTGGGCGGCTTCAACGGCGAACGGCCGTTAGCCTCGTGCCACACCTTCGACGTAACGACCAATCGTTGGGCCGAATGCCCGGATATGTTGTCGGCCCGCTCCAGAGCCGGTGCGGCCGTGATGTTCAACAAGTTGTACGTGATTGGCGGGACACAAGAGGGGGGAGGTAACGGCCGTTTTAGCGAATTCTATGACCCGACCGTGGCCGCCTGGCAGGTTGTCAACACCCCTATGTTAGAGGAAGAACCCGGCTGGCAGGGCATGGGCGTGGCCAACGTGGAAACGCGCATTTTTGCCCTGGGCGGGCAGCGCGCCGGCGAATTGAGCCAGGGGAACTTTGTTTATACGCCTGTCGTCTACCAGACCTTCATCCCGGCCGCCTCGGCCAGCGGTGACAGCGAAAGCCCCTGATCGCCGCAAATCGGGGCCTGTCTACCGTTTCCCCTTGTGTTAGCTGCCCGGCTCTGCTTATAATCTCTGGGTATGACGCAAGGACCAACCCCTCCCATCCTCGGACCGAAGATAAACGCAGCGCTGCAAGATTTCCAGCGCGCGCGGATGCAGGCTGCCTTGCAAGAGATCAGCGCCCGTCTGCACGGAAATTCCCCGGCCTTGCTGGCGTTTAACCAGGTGGCCCACCAACTGCGGATGACGGGCAGCACCGCGCGCGGCTTGCAGACGATTATGGTGAAGAATATCGTCGGCAGCGTGGGGCGTTATGCCGATTTCAGCTATACCTTTCTCCCGCGTCAGGCTTCCAGCCGGGAGCGTTGGGCAGCGGTCCGGGCGGCCAGGCACGTGACCCAACTGCCGCCTATTCATGTCTACCAGATCGGAGAGGTCTACTTCGTGCTGGATGGCAATCACCGGGTCTCGGTCGCCCGGCGAGAGGGGTTGGATTATCTGGAGGCTTACGTCATTGAGGTGAAAACGCGCGTGCCGCTGACCCCCACTGACAGCCCGGACAGTTTGATCATCAAATCGGAGTACGCAGCGTTTCTGGAACAGACGCGCCTGGACACGCTGCGGCCCGGCGCGAATTTGTTAACCAGCGTACCCGGCCAGTATGCCCATCTGGAGAATTTGATTGAGGTATATCGGTATCTGGTGGAGGAGGCGGAGGAACGGCCGTTGTCCGATGCGGAAGCGGTTGGCCGTTGGTACGACGAGGCGTATTTGCCGCTGGTTGAAGTGGCGCGCGAATTTGGCATTCTCAACTTCTTCCCCGGTCGCACCGAGGCGGATTTCTACGTCTGGGTAGCGGCGCACCAGATCGCCCTGCAACAGGAGTTGGGCTGGGCTATCCGCCCGGAAACGGCCGTTACCCAGTTGGCTGAACAATTGCGGCAACAACAAAAACGGCCGTGGCGACGATTGGCGCGCCGGGTATACGACGCACTCCGCCAACAAAGCGCTCCGTCCGAATTGGTGGCGCAGGAGCAGTGGGAAACGGCCCGCCTGATCGCCCGGTACTCCGATCGGCTCTTTCAGGATATTATGACGCCGGTTCGCGCGGCCGATGATCCGCTGCTCACACAGGCGCTGCGCCTCGCCGGGCGTGAAGCGGCCCAATTGTGCGGCTTGTTGGTCGGACCCGCCCAGGAAAACGATGAAGCGTGGGTGGCGCTGGTCCGAGGAGCGTTTGAGGAGCGCTGCCGGGGAGCAAATGTTCGCGGTTATCTGGCGGTAGAGGCGGGTGATTTGTTCGCCAACGTTATCGCGCGGGCTTCGCTGACCGATCTGGTTATGTTGGACCGGGCCTGGCTGCTTGACGCAGATGGGGTGTTGACGGCCGATGCGGTGACGCTGCTGACCGCCCTCAAACGGCCGGTTCTGATCACGCCGGCCCAGGCGGAGCCGTTTCATCGCCCGCTGCTGGCCTACGACGGCCGTCCTCGCGCCGACGAAGCTCTCTTTATCACCGCGTATCTGGGCGAGCGTTGGGGCTTTTCGCCGGTTGTGGTGACGGTCCTGGAATCTCGGCGGACACAGGCGAAAACGCTCGATCGCGCCCGCCGTTATCTGGAGATGCACGAGGTGGCCGGGGTGTTTGTGACGGCTTCTGGTTCGGTGGATGGGGCGATTCAGGCAACGGCCGTTGAACATAATGCCGACTGTATCATCATTGGCAGGCATGGTTCACCGAAAAAGAGAAACCACGCCCCAGGCCAGACGGCCCGACGGTTGTTGCAGGAATGGGAACGGCCGTTGTTCATTTGCCCGTAGGAGATCACTCAGCTCTTCAGGGAAAGAGTGGCTAAGGAGCCATGCAGATCATGGAATTAGGAAATCAAGAATTTGGTCGCGTCTTACGCGCTTCTACCGCTGGCTTCGCCGTCGGCTGCCGCGTGGGGCAGTTGCAGGAGCCGGCCTTCGGCAGTCTGGTGAAGGCGCAGCCGGCCGACGAACGCGAAGCGATCTACGGCCTCATCTACGACATGCACGTGGACGACGACCCCCTGGTGCGTCGTCTGGTGTTGGCGGAAAACCCGCCGGAATCGGTGATCAACGACCAGCGCGACAATCGGCTGCTGCCGATTGAGATGAGCGTGTTGGCCGTCGGCTACGCCCAAAATGGGGCCATCTACCACCGCCTGCCGCCGCGCCCGCCGCTGAACCTGGACCCGGTGGAACTCTGCCTGGACCGCGCCGAGGTGACGCGCTTCACCGATAATCTGGGTTATCTGCGCCTGATCCTGCGCGCCGGGGAGGGCAATGTGCCGGTGGACCAACTTCTGGTGGCTCATGTGCGCCAGGTTTATTTGCTGCGTGGGGAGGATGTGGGGTGGGCAAC
>CAYONK010000135.1:0-9241 GCA_964405285.1 uncultured Ardenticatenaceae bacterium | reverse complement strand
CTGCTCGTTACCCATATCCCCGCGCGCCCCAGACCAGATAGATAGCCACCGACCCGGCCACCGCCGCGTTGAGCGATTCCACATGGCCACGCATCGGCAGGCGCAAGATGATGTCGCAGGTCTCCGCGACCAGACGGCGCAGCCCTTGCCCCTCATGCCCCACCACAATGCCGATGGGCATGTCCAGGTCTATCTCGTCTGGCCCTTTGGCATTCTCGGCCATGTCCAGCCCCACCAGCCAGACCCCCCGCCCCTGCAACTGCTTCATCGTGTGGACCAGATTCGTCACCTGGGCGATGAGCAGATGTTCCGTCGCGCCGACGGCATATTCGGCCACCGCCGGGGTGATGTCCGGGGCGCGCCGGTCCTGGAGGATGACGCCATGCACGCCGCAAATCTCGGCCGTGCGCAGCAGCGCCCCGATGTTTTGCGGCCCATGTAACAAATCGAGCAGGAGGAGGAAGGGCTTCTCGTTCCGGCCGGCCGCCAATTCCAGCATCTCCTCCACTTCGGCATAACGATAGGGGCCGACTTGCAAAACGACGCCCTGATGGGCGCTATTTTGCGCCAGTTGGCTCAGTTTGCCCTTGTCGGCCAGTTCGATGGGGATGCCGCGTCGTTTGGCCGCGTCATAAATCGGCTGGGTAAACTGCCGGTCCAGCCCCTTTTGCAGCCAAAGACGAAACACCTCACGCCGGTCGCCGCGCAAGGCTTCGAGAACGGTATTGCGCCGGGTGAGGTGTTCGGACATGAACAATCAACGGTTAACAGTGAACAATCAACGGTTAACAGTTGCCTGTTCACTGTTAACCGTTGATTGTTGCTTGTTATTCAAACTTCCAAATCGTCCCATCGGCGCGGTCTTCGAGGACGACGCCGAGGGCACGGAGTTGGTCGCGGACTTTGTCGGAGGTAGCCCAATCTTTTTGGGCGCGGGCGTTGGCGCGGAGTTCTAGCAGCAGGCGGATGAGGCCCTCTTCCCGTTCGGCGTTGGCGCTGCTTTCTGCCTGGTCGGGGATGATGCCCAACACGTCGCCGCCGAGTTGGCGGTAGAGTTTGTCTATGGCGGCCAGTGTGCCCTGGCTGTGCGGCCCCTCTTCGTTGAGCAGGATGTTGACCTGGCGGGTCATCTCTTGCAGCACGGCGAGGGCGGCCGGGGCGTTGAAATCATCGTCCATCCTGTCGGTGAAGTTGGTTTTGAACTCGTCGAGGATGGTGAGGATGTGGGGGTTGGGGTCGCCGGAAACGGCCGTTCTCATCTGCTCCCGCACCAACGTCACCGCCCCCCAAATACGCTGCCACCCCTTGAAAGCGGCGTCCACCGCCCCATCAGAGAAATCAATCGGGTTGCTGTAATGGCTGGAGAGGATGAAGGTGCGGATCGCTTCCGGCCGCCAGCGGGCCAACGCCTCTTTGATGGTCAACGAATTGCCCAGACTCTTCGACATTTTAATACCGTCCAGCGTCAGGGAGCCGGTCAGCAGCCAGTAGCGGGCGAATGGCTCGCCATGCGCCGCTTCGCTCTGGGCGATCTCGCATTCGTTGTGGGGGAAGATGTTGTCTATGCCGCCGCCGTGAATGTCGAAGGTGACACCCAGGTACTTCCCGGCCATCGCCGAGCATTCCACGTGCCAGCCGGGGAAGCCATCGCCCCAGGGGCTAGACCAGCGCAGGATGTGGTCTGGTTCCGCCTTTTTCCAGAGGGCGAAGTCGGCGCTGTGCCGCTTTTCCGTGCGAATGCCGATGCGCGCCCCGCCTTCTAGCTCCTCCACCACCCGGCCGCTTAACTTGCCATATTCCGGGAAGGAGGTGACGTCGAAGTAGACGGAGCCGTTGACTTCGTAGGCGTGCCCTTTTTCGATCAGCGTCTCAATCATGCTGATCTGTTCCGGCACGTGGCCGCTGGCGCGGGGGCTGATGTCTGGCCGCTGCACGTAGAGGGCGTCCATGTCGGCGAAGTATTCGCGCATGTAGGTTTCCACCACCTGCATTGGCCCGGCGGAAAGCTGCCGCGCCTTCTTGAGGATGCGGTCTTCGCCGGTGTCGAGCATGTGGCCGACGTCGGTGATGTTTTGTACGTACAGCACGTCGTAGCCGCTGTAGCCCAGGTAGCGGGCGATCACGTCAAAACTGACGTAGGTTTTGGCGTGGCCGATGTGGGAATAGTCGTAGACGGTGGGGCCGCAGACGTACATATTCACTTTGCCCGGCGTCAGCGGCGTAAATTCTTCTTTGCTTCGGGTGAGGACGTTGTAGAGTTTTAGGGTCATGAGAACTCCAGTTGGTAGTTGGTAGTTGGTAGTTGTTAGTTGTTAGTTGGTAGTTGGTAGTGGGAATTTTAGCTGATATGGGCGGGTTGGTCACGATGAACTATCAACTCCCAACTCCCAACTATCAACTTCTTATCCCCCTCGCCAGCCGCTGCAAGCAGCGCTCTTTGCCGAGGATGCCCATGATGTCGGGCAGGGGCGGGCCGTCGGGGTGGCCGATGAGGGCGGCGCGGATGGGTTGGAGGATTTGTGGGGCGTTCCAGCCTTGTTTTTCGTGTAGGTCGGCGCGCATTTGTTGCAGGATGCTGTGGGCGCTGGCCTGATCGAGCAGGACGAGGGCGGCCAGTTCGCTGATGAGGCGAAGGAGGACAGGGCGAGCGGGCGGCGTGGCGAGGGCAGCGCGGCCGGCCGGGGCGTAGGCAAAGTCGTCGCTAAAAGCCCATTCAGCCTGTTCGATGGCGTCTTCGAGTTTGTTGAGGGCGGGGCGGATAACGGCCGTTACCCCCACCAACCATTTCTCGCTCATGGGCATCTCGTCATAGGCTTCTTCGAGAAACGGCCGGATCGCCTCCGCCAGCTTTTCGTCGCTCAGGCGGGCCAGGTAGTGCCGGTTCACCCAGCTCAACTTATCCCAATCGAAGACCGAAGGGCTGGCAGAGAGCCGCTCCAGGCGAAACTGCTTGCGGACGCGCCATTTGTCCAGAATCTCCTGGCCGTCATCGGGCGACCAGCCGAGCAGGAGGAGATAGTTGAAGAGCGCTTCGGGCAGATAACCGGCCGCCTGAAAATCGCGGATCAGGTAGCCGCCTTCGGGGTCACGTTTGCTGAGTTTTTGGCCCTGTTTGTTCAGAATCAGGGGCAGATGGACCCAGACCGGCTCCGGCCAGCCCATCGCCTGGTAGAGGTGGATGTGGAAGGGGGCGCTGGGCAGCCACTCTTCGCCGCGCACCACGTGGCTGATGCCCATGTCGTGGTCGTCGGTCATGGCGGCGAGGTGGTAGAGGGAACGGCCGTTGCTCCGCACCAGCACCGGGTCATTCAGCAAGGCGTTGTCAAAGCGAATTGAGCCGCGCAGCGCATCCTGGACGATGGTTTCGCCGCTGCGGGGCAGGCGGAGGCGCAGGGGTTGGTCAGTTGGATCGGTAGCCGGTTGATTTGGGTCGTCGCCGTAGTAGGCGCGGCCGTTGGCGAGGAGTTGGGCGGCCACTTCTTGATGGCGCGTCTGTCGCTGTGACTGCACGTAGGGGCCAAAATCGCCGCCGATGTCCGGCCCTTCGTCCCAATCCAGGCCAAGCCAGGCCAGGGCTTCCAGCATGGCTTGAGTTGCCTCTGGGGTGTTGCGCGTTTCGTCGGTGTCTTCGATGCGGAGGATAAAATCGCCGCCGAGGGCGCGGGCCAGCGCCCAACTGAAGAGGGCAGTGTGGAGATTGCCCACGTGGGGCGAACCGGTGGGGCTGGGGGCGAAACGCAGGCGGGGGACCATCAGCCTATACCCTGGCGAAAATCATTCGGCCGGCCGTCGTTTGCAGCACCTTTGTCACCGTCACACGGGCGGTCGCTTCGATGAGGTGGCTGCCATTTTCCACCACCACCATCGTGCCATCTTCCAGGTAGCCGACCCCCTGGTCCGATTCGCGTCCTTCCTGAATGATTTTTACCGTCAGCGTCTCGCCCGGTAAGAAGACCGCTTTGACTGAGTTAGCCAGGTCGTTGACGTTCAGCACAGCCACGCCCTGGATTTCGGCCACGCGGTTGAGGTTGTAGTCGTTGGTCATGATGGGGCAGCGCAGATGGCGGGCCAGGGCGACCAGCTTGGTATCCGCCTCACGCGCCTCGCTTACGTCCAGGTCGCGCACTTCGGTGCGGATGATGGTCTCATTTTGCAGTTCAGACAAAATCTCCAGACCACGCCGACCGCGATTGCGCCGCATCGGATCGGCGCTGTCGGCAATGTGTTGCAATTCAAACAAGATGAAGTTAGGGATCAACAAGGTGTCCCGGACAAATCCGGTTCGGGCGATGTCGGCGATGCGGCCATCTATGATGACGCTGGTATCAAGCAGGATGTATGCCTCTTTTTTGACCGCCTCTGAGGAAGGAAGGATAGGGGCGCTGTTCTGACGAAAGCTGCTAATGAAAGCCTGTAAATCGTCGCGCCGGGCGATGAAGATGACGATGCTGAGGTAGCAAAAAACAACGGCAGCGGCCAGCGGTAAGATTTGGCCGAAAGGGGTAGGCAATAAGGAGAGGGGAAGGGTGAGCAAGGCGGCGGCGACCAGACCGACGAAGATACCGGCGATAACGGCCGTTAACTTCTCCGGCGGCATGTTGGCCAGATGATAGGCGACAAAACGCACCGGCCGTGTTGTCAGGAATGGGGTGAGAACCAACCCGGCCAAAAAACCGACCAGCCCCAAGATGACAACAGAGGTTTCCGCCTGATTGCCGGTAGTGTTGGCCAGCCAGACGCCAAACATCCCACCGCCAACAGTACCTGCTATCGCGCCGATTAAGCGAAGGATGAACTCAAAGCTGACAAACCCCATGTCAATGTCGCCTATACTACAAATAGCCAAGCCGGAAGTTGTTCCGCCAAAAAAGCAAAAAGGGTGAATACACGGTTGCATATTCACCCAGACAACTATCCGGCTGGCGCAGCCCCCCATCGGTTTTCCTGGTGTCAGGTTTGGGTAGATGGCAATAGCGCCTCATCATATGAAGCGCCGAATAGTCGCTGCTGCCGGTATCTTGTTTGTGCTGCCTTGAAAAAAGTAAGGCGTGATTTTGGGAAACGGCCGTTAATTGCCACTATCCCAACCAATGATCAATAAGTCCGGAGAATGAATATGCAATAATGCTCAAGATGGTAACACAGCCCACATCATGTGGCAAACAACGGAACACCCGTTATAATCCTTCATTGCCCTATCCTACGAACCAACGTATCGGCGCTGTATTGACACCCGTCAGACTGCATTTGTTACCAAAATGTCACCTAGTTGACCCCTGCGAAATGAATGCTATAATGTAGAGGGTTAACCTGTAAAATGGTTTACAAAATTAAGCTGTCGTCAGAATTCCCCATTCTGACCAATTACCGACGAGGAGGTGATGAGCTTTACACAATTTGTCCCAATAATCCCAGAAAACATAGAGAAAAAAAGGTTAGTTTCGTTCAGATCAACTTAACGTTTGTTAACCACACAAAATCCTTTTGGAGGAGATTAGATGTTGAAAAAATCACTTGTTCTGCTGCTCGTTTTGGTAGCAGCCACCCTTGGACTCGCGGCCTGCTCTGCTGAACCGCAGATTGTCGAAGTAACCCGCGAAGTTGTCCGCACCGAGACAGAAGTCGTCGCCGGCGAAGCCGAAGTCGTGACCGTAGAAGTCGAAGTAACCCGCGAAGTCGTCGTCACTGAGACTGAGGTCGTCGAAGTCATGCCCACCGCCGTGCCGGTAGAACGTAACGGTGGTTGGTTGGATACCATCGCCTTTGTGCGCGAACCGGATGCCAACGCGGCCGTTTCCCGCCTGATCGCTGGCGACATTGACATGTACCCGAGTGGTCTTCCGGCCGTTGCCGCTGCTCGCACGGCTGCCGACGCTGGTACGATCACCCTGGTCAATCAATATGGCCTGTACTACGAACAATTCTTTAACGTAGGCACCTGCTCCGATGGCAGCTTCAATCCCTTCGTCAATGCTAAAATCCGCGAAGCCATGAACTGGGCCGTTGACCGCGATTACGTGGCCAGCGAAATCTACGGCGGTATCGCCGTGCCTAAGCTCACTGCCTTCTCCGAAGCTGGTGTGGACCGCGGCCGTTTTGCTCCGGAAATCCGGGCCATGGAAGCGAAATATGCTTACAACCTGGAACTGGCTCGCGAAGTCGTGACGGAAGAAATGGAAGCGATGGGCGCTGAGTTGGTGAACGGTGTCTGGACTTACGAGGGTTCTCCCATCGTCCTGATCAACACGATCCGCAGCGAAGCCCCGCCCCGCACGGAAAAAGGCAACTATTTCGCCAACCAACTTGAGGAACTCGGCTTCCAGACAGAGCGACGCATCGGTACGGCCTCTGAGCTCGGCCCGATTTGGACCGGCACGCCCGAAGATTGCGCCTGGCACGTCTACACCGGTGGCTGGAGCCAACAAGTTATCTCCCGCGATGACGCCAGCTCCTTCAACCAATTCTACCTGCCGGAAGGTTATCCGCTGCCCGCTTGGGAAATCTTTGACGTACCGCCGCGTATGTCGGAAATCATCAACCGCCTGGTTGACGCCGACTATGCCGACCTGGAAGAACGCGCTGAACTGTTCCGCGAAGTCTTGCCCTTGACCCTGGAGCAATCCTATCGCATTTGGATGGTCAGCCAGATCACCCCCATCCCCTACAATGACGACGTTCAGGTAACTGCTGACCTGGCCTCTGGTATTCAAGGCTCTCGCCTCTGGGCTAGAACTGCTCGTTTCGTCGATCAGGTCGGTGGCACGATGACCGTTGCCACGCAAGACATGTTCGTCGAACCCTGGAACCCCATCGGCGGCTCGAACTGGGTGTTCGACGCGATGGTAAAGAATGCCATCAGCGAACTGGCGCTTTATGCGCACCCGAACCTGGGCATCAATGTCCCGAACCGTATCGCCAGAGCGGAACTTGAGGTTGTTGAAGGCACCAACATCAACCTGGACCCGACCACCGATTGGTTGGATCTCTCCTTCTCCTCGGAAATCGCTGTTCCTGGCGACGCCTGGGTTGCCTGGGATGCTGTCAATCAGGTCTTCCTGACGGCTGATGAGGTTTACACCGAAACCCAGACGGCTGCCTACAAGAGCACCGTCTACTATCCGGAGAACTTCGACGGCACCACCTGGCACGATGGCAGCCCCTTCTCGCCCGCCGACATCGTGATGGCGATGATCACCCGCTTTGACGTTGGTGACCCGGACAGCCCGTACTACGATGCGGCTGAAGCTTCCCGCTTCGGGCAGTTCATGCAGACCTTCCGCGGCATTCGTATCCTCTCCACGGATCCGCTGGTCATTGAGCATTACGGCAACGACGTCGCTCTGGACGCCGAAAATAGCATTGCTACCTGGTGGCCTTACTCCACCTATCCTTACGGTGATGGTGCCTGGCACAACGTAGCCCAAATGCTGCGGCTTCAGGAGAATGGCTCCACCGCCATCCACACCGGAACCGCCACCGAGCGCGAAGTCGAACGCATCAGCTTCCTGTCCGGTCCTTCCATCGCTTTGATCCGCGAACAATTGGCCCTCTCGATTGAAGAAGGGTTCATCCCCTACGAACCGACCCTGGGTCAATTCATCACCGCAGACGAAGCGGTTGCTCGTTACCAAAATCTTCAGACCTTTGGTAATCGTTACAGCAACTTCTACATCGGCACTGGCCCGTACTTCATGCAAGGCGTGTTCCCGACGGAAAAACAGGCTATCTTGAGCCACTTCTCCATGCATCCGGATCCGGCCGATCGCTTCTCCCAATTCTCTGCCCCGGCTACCGCTGTGGTTGAAATTGATGGCGATTCCCGCGTGACCATTGGTCAGGACGCTTCCTTCGACGTCTTCGTTGAATACTTCCTCGGCGCTTACGCTGTTGATGATATCAACTCCGTCACCTACTTGCTCTTCGACGCTTCTGGCGCCTTGGTTGCCCAGGGTCTGGCCGAAGCTGTGGAAGACGGTTTGTGGGAAGTTGCCCTGGACGGCGAAACCACCGGGCTTTTGAGCGAAGGCTCCAGCCGCCTCGAGATCGTGGTTGTTTCCAAGCTGACGGCTCTGCCGGGCCTGGCCACGTTCCCGTTCGTGGCGACCCCGTAAATTGACCTCCATTTTGTGGGTAGACTTCTGGTCTGAGTTTGCCCACAAAATGCTGTTCACCTGAAAATAAGATTGGAAGCAGAGTTAAATCTGCTTCCAATCTTATGTTGTTCGATTGGAAGTAGCTTGTGTTGGTTCCAATCTAGCGTTTCCCCTCCGCCAATGAGCAGAACCGTCAGGCAACTGCCCTGGTTTGAGCGATTATTGTTGGGTAAAATTCATGGCACAATCAGGTAGTTTGTATGAATGAATTGCTCAACAACGCCGCCATCTGCCAAACAATCCTCTCGTCACTGTTAAGTCATGACAGAATCGCTGTCCTGATAAGCAGTAAAATACTTTCTGCAACAACAAACCTTCCGTGATAGAATACACACACCAACCACCTGATACAGGCTATTTGGCGAGCCATCGGTTTCATTAGCTGCATCATGATTGCTATTGCGATAAAATCACAATCATGGGCAGCTTTTTGCTAACCAAGTCTTTATAGTTCACGAGGATATTTTTATTTTTACGTTCAGGAGCTGACAGAGGGAGAGTTAGAGCAAAGTATTTTTGAGCATACGATCAGGATCGATCCTTCATGTCTTTAAACCCATAAGGAAATGGTGCAAGAAAGTGACACAAGAAGCCTTACCTTTTGACAACGATACCTTATCTGAAAGTGTTGCCCAATCGGCTCGTAAAGCCAATGCCACCTCGCTGGTGCGTTTGCTTCGCTATACTGCATTGCGAGTTGTCGCCCTCTTTTTCACCGTAGTGGCAGGCGTGTACATTACGGTCTTGATCGCGAACATGGGTGGACATGTTGACAACATTCGTCGCGCCCAAATTCGCGAAGAAGTCCTGACATCGCTCACGGCCGATATTCAGTTTCAGCGACTTCCCCAGGACGAGCGGGCAAAAATCATCCAGGAGAATATCGCGCTTCGAGAAAGCCAGTTTGGACTGGATCAACCATTTGTGCTGCGCAGTTTCCGTTACTTGTGGAATGCGATCACCTTGAACCTGGGCTTTTCTGATAACATGAGCAGCGATCGCGGCTCTCGCCAGGTCAGGAATATCATTCTAGAGCGTTTGCCTTCAACGTTGGTTCTGTTTGGCACAGCAAACCTGATTCTCTTTTT
>CAYONK010000134.1:0-9255 GCA_964405285.1 uncultured Ardenticatenaceae bacterium | reverse complement strand
GCCAGAGAAAAAGGCGCAAAGGCCGGCCGCTTCAGGCGGTCAGGAGGTGGATAATAAGCGGAACCATTGGCGTTTTAGGCGAGAAATCGCTCCATGCGGGGCTAAAGACGTGGCTGGCGCAGCCAGGCGACGAGGTTGAAGTACCACTGGATGGCTTCGTCATTGACATCGTGCGCGGGGAGGCGCTGCTGGAGATTCAGACGCGCCACCTGTACGCCATGAAGCGCAAGCTGGACCGGCTGCTGCCCCATCACCCAATCCACATTTTCTACCCGATTGCGGCGGAGAAGTGGATTGTAAGGGAAACGGCCGTTTCCCTCCCCATCAGCCGCCGCAAATCCCCCAAACGGGGGCAGCCTGCGGACGTTTTCGCCGAACTCGTCCGCCTCACCGGCTACCTGACCCACCCCAACCTCACCCTCCACCTGCTGCTCACCCAGGAAGAGGAAATCTGGCGCGACGATGGGCAGGGAAGCTGGCGGCGCGGCCGTTGGAGCCGCCACGACCGCCGCCTGCTCGCCGTCGTCGGGCAAATCACCCTGGCTGATACGGCCGACTTCCTGGCCCTGCTGCCCCCCCATCTGCCAGACCCCTTCACCAACCAGCAGTTAGCCGAAGCCGTGCCCTGTCGCCCCGCCCTGGCGCAGAAAATCAGCTACACCCTGCGCCACATCGAGGCCATCAGACTGACCGGCAAAACAGGCAATGCCCACCTCTACACGCGCCAGACCTGACAGGTTTGCCAAACCTGTCAGGTCTCCTCTTGCGCTGCGTTTGACAGTTTCGCCCATCTGGAGTACCATCCCCACCGTATTAAAGTTGTAAGTTCTGCCGAAATTGCATCCGATGCGCCGTCCAGACTGACAAGTTTATGGGCGGCGTTTTTACATAGCATCAGCGATTGGCGTTGAGGCCGGGCAATTTCGACAGGGCGTTAGATAAAGATAGGAGTTTGTTTAGATGAGTATGCAACGTGTCACTGGGACCGTGAAATGGTTCAGCGATCAAAAAGGTTACGGGTTTATTTCCTACGAGGGCGGCAAAGATGTCTTTGTCCATCATTCCGCCATCCAGTCCGAAGGGTTCCGCACCCTGGTTGAGGGCGAAGGCGTAGAATTCGCCATCGAAGACGGTCCGCGCGGGCCATCTGCTTCCCAGGTACGCAAACTGTAATCTCCACAGTCGGCAGACTGTGAAATAAAAAAGGGCTGACCGTAAGGTCAGCCCTTTTTGGTTCTCGTGGAGATTGGAGATTAGAGATTACAATCTCCAATCTCCAATCTCCCATCCTAATACACCGGCAACTCCGGCTCCACTTCTTCCGCCCAGCGGTTGATGCCACCGTCCAGATTCCACAGTTTCTTGAAGCCATGCTGCTGTAATTCGTGGATAATGGCCGCGCTGCGCGCCCCACTGCGGCACTGCACCACCATCTCTTGGGCGGTACTCAGTTCACCCAGGCGGGCGATCACCTCGCCTTTGGGGATGAGTTTTGCCCCCAGGTGGCTCAGGTTGGAAATCTCCCATTCGTGCGGTTCGCGTACATCGAGGATGAAGAGATTGTCACCCGCGTCCAGGCGGGCTTTGAGTTCGGCCGGGACCATCTGGCGCACACTGCCGTCGGTCTCCGCTTCGGCGGCGTAGAGGCTGCGGTCGTGGGCGGGCATCCCGCAGAACTGTTCGTAATCAATCAGTTCGGTGATGGTCGGGTTGGGGCCGCAGACGGGGCAATTTGGATTTTTCCGCAGGTTGACTTCGGTGAATTCCATATTGAGGGCGTCGTAAAGCAGCAAACGGCCGATCATACTCTCGCCAATGCCCAGGATGAGTTTGATCGCTTCAGTGGCTTGCATGGCGCCGACTGTGCCGGGCAGGATGCCCAAGACGCCCCCTTCGGCGCAGCTGGGGACCAGGCCAGGCGGGGGCGGTTCGGGGAAGAGGCAGCGGTAGCAGGGGCCTTCTTTGGCGTAAAAGATGGAAAGCTGCCCCTCGAAGCGGAAGATGCTGCCGTAGACGTTGGGCTTGCCGAGCAGGACGCAGGCGTCGTTGGTGAGGTAGCGGGTGGGGAAGTTGTCGGTCCCGTCTATGATCACGTCGTAGGGGGCGAAGATGTCCAGGGCGTTGGCGGAGGTGAGGGGGACGGGGTAGCTGTCTACCTGGACGTGGGGGTTGATGTCGAGGATGCGGGCTTTGGCGCTGTCGAGTTTTGGCCGGCCGACATCCTTCGTGCCGTGAATGATTTGCCGTTGTAAGTTGGTCTGGTCTACCACGTCATAATCTACCAGGCCGATGCGGCCGATACCGGCGGCGGCCAGGTACATCGCCAGCGGCGAGCCGAGGCCGCCCGCGCCGATGAGCAGAACGCTGGCGGCTTTGAGCTTTTTCTGCCCGGCCATGCCCACTTCGGGCATGATGAGATGGCGGCTGTAACGCCGCACTTCTTCGTGGGAGAGTTCTACGTCCGCCAGAGCGGCGGGGGAGATGGGGAGGGTAGTCATGTGGTCTCCAGTCTGGTAGTCGCTGGTCGCTGGTCGCTAGTTGCTGGTTTCCAGGAGGGCGAGTTGTTGGTTGAGTTTGTGCGGCGGGGTGAGGCCGTAGTTGATGTCGCGGACTTGCCCGGTGGGGTCGAGGAGGATGGTGGTGGGCAGGGTCATGACGCCGTATTGGTGGGCCAGGTCGGGTTGGTGGTCTACGTTGATGGTGTGGAGGTGGTAACGGCCGTTATCCACCCCCGCCAAATACCGCGACTGGGTCGGGCAGACGGCGCACGAATCGCTGCGGAAGTAGAGCAGGGTCGGTTGGCCGGTCGCCAACGGCGCGACGCGCCGGTTCACCCGTCGCATATGCGTTTGCTTATAGGCGGTGAAAGCGCCGGTGCTGAGCAAAGCCAGAAACACAATAATGAGTAAGCGTTCTAAAATCATGATGACCTGTTTAATGGACAATTGTCAATTGTCAATTGTCAATTGTTTTACCACGAAGCCGGGCACGCCGAGGCGGTTGAGTTGGTAGTAGACGAAGCAGCCGGCGCAGAAGCCGAGGAAGAGGTTGAGCGCGGCCAGGATGACGACTAATCCGGCCAATGCCCAGCCAACAGACTGCCCGGCGAACAGCGCCAACGCCGCCAGGGCGACGACCACGCCGCCAAAGCCCTGGGCGAAGCGGTGGGGTTCCGGGTTGTCGGCGATGATTTGGGGCTTGACCAGCCCGGCCGGCCGCAGCCCATATTGGTAGATGGCTTTGAAGAGGGAAAGGGCGGGAACGGCCGTTCCCAGCACCATCACCACCGCCACAAAGGCCACCAGCCAGGCCGCATTCAGCAAATAAGCCAGCAACAGCAGCCCAATGATAAACGTCTGATTCACTTTCAGCGCGGATTGATCTACTTTTCGGTCCATTTTTACTCCAGTTGGGAGTTGGGAGTTGATAGTTGGTAGTGAGGAACTCCCAACTATCAACTATCAACTATCAACTATCAACTTCCCCCCGCTATTGAGGGAATAATCATTAAGGTATCGGTGGGGGAAACGGCCGTTGCCGCTCCCTGCAAATGGCGCACATCTTCCTCGTTGAGATAGACGTTGACGAAGCTGCGCAGCGTGTCGCCCTCGAACAAATGCTGGCGCAGGTCCGGGAACTGCTGCGTCAGGTCGTCCAGCGCCAGACCGACGGTGTCGCCGTTGACGCTAACTTTGCCGTTGCCGCCCGTGTACGGGCGCAGGGGAGTAGGAATGCGAATTGTGGTCATGTGTAGTCCTTTAGTCTTGTAGTCTTGTAGTCGAGTCGTCTTATGGTTGGGAGGAGATTGGAGATTGAGCAGCCCCCAATCTCCAATCTCCAATCTCTAATCTCCTGTCTCCACAACTTCTTCTTCAACAAAGCCGCTCCGGTCTGGCAAAAGCTGCCAGGATTGGCTGAGGGTGGCTTCGCCTTGCCGGATTTGGGTGATGAGGTAGGAATAGCCGGGCCAGGTCGCCCAGGCCAGATCGCGGGGCGAGGCGACGGGCGGATGGTCCGGGTGGCTGTGGAAGATGCCGATCACTTCCAGGTCTTGGCGCATGGCGGTCAGTTCCGCTTGCAGCATCTCATCGGCCGAGATTCGGAAGCGCACCGGCTTTTCCGCCTCTAGCGGCCAGGTGTTGGCGGTAGGGAAAATGGCTTCGACGACGTTACGGCCGTTTTCCACCCGCCCCAGCAGCAAACCACACCCTTCCAACGGGTACGCCTTCACCCCATGCGCCTTAATCTCATCGTGCAACTCGTTCGTCAACACCAACATCGCTCACCTTTACCAACCACCGGCTACCGGCCACCGGCTACCGGCCACCGGCCACCGGCCACCGGTTCACTCATTCCAAAAGCGTTCGCTCAAATACTTAAAGCCGCTGTCCGGCAGCACCGTCACAATCGTGCCCGCTTCCAACTCCTGCCCCAGAGCGACCGAAGCGGCCACCGCCGCCGCCGCCGAAAGGCCGACGAAGACCCCTTCTTGCCGCGCCAGGAAGCGGGCCATCGCATACGCTTCTTCCGTGCGCACGGTCAGATTGTCGTCGGCGAGGGCCGGGTCGTAGATGGTGGGCTGAACGGCCGTTGCCATATGCTTCAACCCCTCCAACCCATTAAACGGGCTGTCCGGCTGCACCGCGTGGCACAAAATCGCCGGATTCAACTCCTTCAGGCGGCGCGTCGTTCCCATAAACGTGCCCGACGTGCCCATTCCCGCCACAAAATGGGTGATGGTCCCATTGGTCTGCGTCCAGATTTCGTTCGCCGTCGTCAGGTAGTGGGCCTGCCAGTTGGCCGGATTGTCATATTGGCGGGCGTAAAAGAGGGATGGGTCGGCTTCCGCCAGGCGACGCGCTTCCAGCAGCGCCCCATCGGAGCCATCCATCGGGTCGGTGAAGATGAGTTCTGCGCCATAAGCGCGCAGAATCGCCAGCCGCTCCGGGCTGACGTTCTGTGGCACGGTCAACCGCACCCGGTAGCCCTTGGCCGCGCCCAGCATGGCGTAGGCGATGCCGGTATTGCCCGACGTGGAATCGAGCAGCGTCATGCCGGGGCGCAATTTGCCCTCTTGCTCGGCGGTGCGGATGATCTGCCGGGCGGCGCGGTCCTTGACAGAGCCGCCGGGATTGAACCATTCCGCCTTGGCCAGCAGGGAGACGCGGGGCGACAGCCCATGCGCCCGCGCGGTGTGGGATAAATCGAGCAGCGGCGTATGGCCGATTAATTCTTCGAGACGTTGCGCCTGGGTTTGCGGTTTGGCCGCAAGCGGGGTGGGGCGGTATGCGGTTTGATAGAGTGGTGATAACATCACAGGTTTACCTAAAGCAACTTGGTTGGTGGGTTTCAGAGCGAGACCCAGACAATAAAAAACGGCCGTAGCCAGAGCCAAAGCAAGCAAGTTTGTTTGCTTTGCGAGGGCAGCTACCGCCGTTCGTTTGTCACTTTAGGCTGAAACGATGGCCGGTTAGCTCCCTCGCTTCATACACCTGCACTGTTTTTCTATCATTTTGCACTTTACCGGTATTTATTATCAATTTGATGATAAAAACTATTGAAGCGAGTATAACAAAGGTCATACTGATGTCAAGTAAGCGAACGATTAAAAATTACTGCCTTCTCGTGGGGGTTGCGGTTGTGCGCCGGTTTTGTCTGTTGCTTGCCGGTCTCCGGGAAGAAAGCCGGTCGTTTATAGCCTTCACCAGGTGGTTTTGTTTGTATTGCGCATGTGACTGAATTCGCGGAACGGCCGTTTGGTTTTGGTTGGTTTCGGGGAGAGAAGAATGCAGAGAGAACGCCTTTTGCCTTTCTCTGCAACAAGAGCAACGATTTTTTACGGAATCGCATTTATCACGACATTTCTACCAACCACGTACCCACAAACAGCCATATTGTCTATTGCTTGACTAGATGTTGCAGAGGTTCGCAATTGTCCGTCAACCCATATCTCGCATCTTGTGGTTTTATTGGTTTCCCCTTGTGTAATCAAGGCTGCTGTATCACCATATTTCATTGACACCGTATATTGCCATGGCAGTTGCACACTAAGTGGCTGAGTATTCGCCGAATTTCCATAAGCGACAATTGCTCTGTTTTCAGCACCAATTACGCGAAAAGTAACAGAATAGTTTGAAGATGAACCAGTCCGGTTAGGATTTATCGAGCTGTTAATCGAGTTGCTAATGCGAATAAACAAGAACAGCCCGCAAAGAATTATAGTGAGGGCAAAACCCAGCTTGAGAATTAAGCCACGATTGTTAGGGTTTGTTTTTAGCGGATTGCCTGCTAAATTCGTTGTTGCCCGCAGTTCCTTCGCTTCAATAAACTCTACTTCGTCTTCTTTAGAGAGATAGTCAATCAAAGCAATCAACAAAACAATTAGTCCAGGCACGATATATACGCATAACAGAAGCAACCCAAGAACTAATAACAAATTACTCCATTGTTTTGGTTTTCGGAGCTGGACTGACGTTTCCGAGTAGCTGATAATTTGCCAGCCCCTTGTCGTTTGCCTGGCAATGTATTCATCAAGAAGCTGTTGATCGCTTTTTTGCGGCGGTTGAGGTGTTGTTTGCGGCGGGTCGTTCTTCAAGAGAACTCTCTTTGTTCGCCGAGGTCGAAATGTGAGTTCGCTGTCCATATTGCCCTCAGTCGGCCAGACGGGGTCTTCAACTTCCTCAGACCCTTTGACTGTTTCCAATTCCACTGGTTGGGGCAGCCTCTTTAAACCTTTTGTGGCCCAATCATTGTCAGGGTTGATTTTGAGCGCGTTTTCTAAACAGACTCTTTTCTGCTCCGGATCATCAAACGTGACCGACATCCAAATCCAGGCTTTTTCGGCATATGCGCTGTCCGGTGCAGCCTTGATTATTCGCGCCAGACCCGCTTTTCCCGCTTTCAGGTTGCCTTGTTTGATGTCTTGAATGGCTGATTGTAATAAATCCGTCAAGGGTGATTCGCTCATGAAAATCGTTGTCCCTCCCTATTTACGCACATGTCACGACACTTTCTCTACAGCAATCATTGCACAGCAAGCTTAAAAAAGGTGTTACCGTGTGTCAACAATTATGCTATGCTTCCGGTAAATGTTCCAGTGGGTGGCTGAAAGTCTTGACAGATTGGAAATTCAAGTCGTCCATTGTCATACAATTATCGATTTTTGTGGGAGAAGCTCATGACGGAAGAAGAAAAACCGATCACAGATTTGAAATTGAACTAGTTTGACATATTTCGTGAATACTTGATAGGTTTACGGAATCACTACGGACCTTATCATGAAAGCAAAGAGCGAATAGCCTGGGCTGCAATAACAATATACATGACAGGTGTAATTGCTATTACCATAAGCATTGTTAGCAATTACAAGATCTTGCCGATTGGTGTGGGGGGGAAATTGGCTTTTTCTTCTCTGCTGATTGTTACTGCTTTTCTTACCTCGATTTTTATATGGAATGAATTCAAAAATCGTCAGGTTGCAGTTGAAATAGTGAGATCTGTAGGAGAATTGCTGGCAAAACTAACCAATCCCGACTTCACAATTGATTTTGAAGATATGAAGCATGAAAATTATAGGAGCCCTATCAATGGCTAAAGATACGTTTTCCCGAAAATCTTCTGTGATCATTTGAATACTGAAGAAGAACAAATAAGAGTTTGGAAACCTAGTCGTGATCCTTTCCTCATAATGATTTTGATTTGGACGCTATCAATGCTATTTCTTATTTGGGCGACGTCTATTTGCAATTGCCCTTGAGGTCTATTCTAATCCGTTGTCATTTCTCCCATTAGTATTTTCAACAGCCGCCGCGTCACGCCTTTTGTCTCCGGGCCAATCTCCCCCGGCGGGCCGACGCAGGCGGGGCAGCCGTCGCGGCAGCGGCAATCTGTCACCAGTTCCAGGGCGGAGGCCAGCAGAGTGTCGTGCAGTTCAAAGAGGCGCTGGCTGAAGCCGACCCCGGCGGCCGTCCGCTCATAAACGACCAGCGTCGGCGCTTGGGTGAGGGGGCTGCGGCTTTCGGCCGTCACCTGGATGTCGCCCGGATCGCACATCAGGTAGAGCGGGGCCAGGTTGCGCAGGACGTAGGCCAGCCCACCCAGGGCGGAACGCGCCTGCTGCCCCGCTTCGGCCTGGCGGTGGCAGGCGGGACAGAGGGTGACCAGGTTTTCTAGCTTGTTGGCGTCCAGGTAGTTTTCGTTGACGCCGCGCTGGTAGCTGAATTCGCGGAACGGCCGTTTATGATGCACATGCAAGATCGTCCCAGACCTGACAGGTTTTCCTAAACCTGTCAGGTCTTCGTCTTTGCCTTGCGCCCCGCAAATCTGGCAGCGATAGCCGTCCCGCTCCAACGCCTTCTGCCGCTGCGTCTGCCAGTTCGGGCCATAATCATTCGGCCGCAGCAAAATCCCCGCCTCGTATAGCTCCTCCGTCAACGCCTCGCCGAAAATCAGCCAATAGCCATCCGTCTCCAGCGTCATCGGCGGCAGATCAATCTCGCCAAAACCCAACGTCTCCTGCGTATATCGCTTAATCCGCCGGTAGCCCGTCGCCTGCGCCACCACCGTCACCTCGCCCCACGCTTTGAGGATATCCGCAGCTTTCGCAGATTCTTTTTCCTCTGCGCCTTCGCGCCTTTGCGTTAAAAACTCCCCCTTTGTCCCTTCCGTCCCTTTGTCCCTTTGTATTAAAAATTCTTCCTCTGCCCTTAACTCTCGGATGGCGCTGCTGACGCTGGCCCGCGTGTAATAATCCACATTCACCGGCCGCACAAAAGCGAGCCGCCCTTCCCAATCCAAATGTTCCACCAGATAGGATTGGGCCAGGTGCATGTAGATGGCCCCTTCGTGGACCACCGTCGCGGCGCGTTCCAGGTCCACTTCGCCGATGGCCCGCGTTTTCGTCTCGTCCAAATCCTCGCCTAAATCGTGGACGATGATGTTGTCGTCGCCGCTGGTGCGCAAGGAAACGGCCGTTGCCGGTGTCCCCTCCCCCACATAATGATACTGCTCCCGCGTCCGGTGCAGCATCCCTTCGCCCTCCAGGGCGTGCAGCAGCACCTCAGCCGGGTAGTCGCCAAAGGACTCATCGGCGCGGAAAGGTAGCTCATAAGCGGCGCAGAGCAGGTGGCGGGCCATGATCCGCAGGTTGTCGGGGTTGGTCAGGGCGTGTTCCGGCGTCTGGCCGAAGAGATAGCGCGGGTGGAGGCAGATGTATTGGTCGAGCGGGTTGTTGCTGGCGATCATCACCGCCACCGA
>CAYONK010000133.1:6011-9259 GCA_964405285.1 uncultured Ardenticatenaceae bacterium | reverse complement strand
GTTGGGTTTCGGCGGCGTAACAGGTGGCAACGGCCGTTGCCCCGCCTTGCCGCCGCGCCCAGGCGATGAATTCCTCAGCCAGGCGAGATTTGCCCACCCCGGCGTCGCCGCTGATCAGGACGAAGGGGGCGCGCTGCCCGGCGGTTATTTGCTGCCAGACGGCCGTTAACTGCGCCCATTCTACCTGGCGGCCGATCAGGTCTGTCTCCAGCGGCGGGGCGGGAGCGAGCGGGGCAGCGGCGGCGTCTAAAGCCAGCAGGCGACGGTACATTTCCTGGGTGGCCGGGGCCGGGTCTATGGCTAGTTCTCGTCGCAGCGTCTCGGCGCATTGGGTGTAAACGCGCAGCGCGGCCGCCCGATCCCCCTGGCGCATGTGGCGGGCCATAAGCTGCCGGTAGACAGCCTCGCGCAGCGGTTCAGCGGTGATGAGCTGCCGGGCCAGGTGAACGGCCGTTGGAGCATCCTCCATCTCTTCGGCCAGAGACATGGCGCTCTCAAGCGCCTGTAAGAAAAGCTGGCGCAGCCGCAGCCGCTCTGGGATGATCCACTCATCGTAGCAGCCGGGCAGGAGGTCGCCGCGATAGAGGGCAATGGCTTGCTGCCATTGGGTGAGGGCGACGGCGGGGGTAACGGCCGTTTGCGCCTGGTTGATGGTCTGGGCAAAACTGGCTGTGTCCAGTTCAAACGCCAGCTCTGGCTGCCAGCCAATGCTCTGGCTGGTGATGAGGAGACATTGGTCGGCGGCCGGCCACGCCTGGCGCAGCCGGTGGAGCAGGTTGCGCAGATTGGTGCGCGCCTGCCGTTCGTCGGAATCGGACCAGAGGGTGAAGGCCAGATGTTGGCGGGGTTGGGGGGCGTCGCGGCGCAGCGCCAGGTAGGCCAGCAATGCTTGAAGGCGAGGCGTGTCCAGTGTCACGATGGCCTGGCCATCCTGGCGTAAGGCGAAATCGCCCAGTAAGCGGAGGATCAGGCTGCTCTCGGCCATCCTGGTAGACGCGGCCTTTACCTGCCGGTCTCCCCATCCGGCAACAGCCAGAGCCGGATGATGCCATCGTCGCCACCGGTAGCCAGGTGGTGCGGCGTGGTGGGCGACCAGGCGACGGTGCGCACAGTTCCACCGTGCCCCACGCCTTCGTAGAGGATTGCCCCGGTGGCGGTTTCAAAGATTGTCACCGGCTGCTGCCCGTCAACCAGGGCGAGCCAACGGCCGTTATTGGAGAAGGCGACCTGGTCTGGACTGCCGTAGGCGCGCCAGGGCAGGCGACGTTCTATCTGCCAGGTGTCGCTGTTCCATAGGGCGATCTCACCGGTCGCGGCCAACGCCAGCAGCGGTTCCCAGGGGGACCAGGCCGCTTGCAGGCCGGTGAACGCCGAGCCGGTCGCGCCGGTTGTCCAACTTTTTTCTTGTGTTCCCTCCGGTATTTTCCAGAGGATGGCTTGATCGGTGTGGCCGAGGGCCAGTAAACGGCCGTTATCCGGCGACCAGACCAGGCTGGTAATGTCATCGTCGAAGGGGCGGCCGCTCAGCAGTGGGGCGTCGTTGGTGGGCGGGATGGGCTGGACGCCGAGCAGGCCGGAACGCAGCCCGACGGCCAGCCAACGGCCGTCGGGCGAGAAGGCGAGGCTGGCGACCGGGCTGTCATCTTCATAAGTCAGGACGTGGGTTTCGTCTGTCTCGGCGGACCAGAGGCGCAGCGCCCCGCCGCTGTCCAGGCTGCCGGAGGCGAGCCATTGGCCGGTAGGCGACCAGTCTACCACGCCGACGTAGGTGCGGTGGCCGGATAACACCCGGCTGACGCTGCCTGTCTCCACTTCCCAGATGCGCACGACCCGGTCCCAACTGCTGGCCGCCAGGTAACGGCCGTTTGGCGACCAGGCCAGATCGCTGATGGCGTTGAAGCTGGCGGTGTGGAAGTTGTGCCGTTCGGCGAGGAGACGGCCGTTGGCCTCATCATGCAGCCGCAGCGAACCGGCGTCGTCCCAACTGAGCAGGCGAGGAGGATCGGCCAACCAGCGCAGCCCTAAACCGGCCGTTTCGCTCAATTGCCAGGTTTCGGGTGTCTGGCTGAAACCGGTGGGTTGCGCCGCCGCTTTCCAAAAGGAGAGCCGCCCATCATGCCGACTGCCGGTGAGGAAACGGCCGTTGGTCGCCCAGGCAATGGCGCTGACGCCTGACTCATCTAGCGCAAGACGGCCGTTGGCGGCCTCCCAGACAAGGAGTTGGCTGTTGTTGCTGAGCGCGGCCAAATAGTGTCCATCTGGCGACCAGGTGGCGGCGGCCAGGTTGAAGCGACTGCCCCGAAGAATCTGCTCGGTTGCGCCTGTTTTGCTGGAGATGAGGTGTATTGTCTGGTCGCGGGTGGGCAGGGCGATCTGCCGCCCACTGGGAGACCAGGCGAAAAAGCCGGGGCGCTCTTCCTCGAAGGACCATTGATCGCGCATGACGCCTGCGCTGGCAGACCAGAGTTGCAGGGTGTTGTTGCCCAGGAGCAAGGCGAGCTGCTGCCCATCGGGCGAAGCGGCCAGATGTCTGATCTCGTTGAAGGAATCGGTGCGGAGCTGGCTGTGGGCTGCGCCATCAACGGTGCGAATGTCTACCACGCTGCGCCCATTGGAGCGGGCGGCCCAGGCGAGGAAACGGCCGTTTTCCAACCAATCCGCTCCCGTTGTCGGCGCGTTGCTGTAGGGTTCTGCCGGGGCCAGGGTCCGGCTGTCATAAGGTTTTACCCCCGCCGGCCCGATGACGATGATCGTTTGGCCGTCCGGGGAGACGTGTAGGGCGTGGATGGTCCCTTCGCCGAATTGGGCCAACTCAATCAGCGGGCGTGGCCTGCCCATCGCTTCCTGGCGAGTTTGGGCCAATAGTTCGACCAGGTTACCTTCGCCGGGAGGGGCGGCTGGGGGAGGGGCTTCGTCGCGCGCGGGGGTAGAGAGGAAGAATGCCAGACTGAGAACGGGTATCAGCAGGCTAATAAGCGCTACCAGATGACGGCGACCCCATTGAGATGGGCGCAGTAAGCGCCGCTTTTCGTTGAATCGTGTGCCGTTTGAGTTAGCCATTGGTTCCTTAAAATGGGTTGAATCACCCCAAGCTCTCCCCTAATGTACCTCATCTCAGAGCGATAACCCAACCTTCGCGCCGGGCGGTTCTCTTGCGAAGATACCCTAGATATACAATAATTATGCTCATATTTGGGAATAGGAGAGCGCTTCATGGAACTATCTGTAGCTACACCAGATCATTTACA
>CAYONK010000133.1:0-6001 GCA_964405285.1 uncultured Ardenticatenaceae bacterium | reverse complement strand
GTGGGCGTTGTTTATTCTGGTGCCGATGGTGCTGATTGCCCGGACAGTTGTGGCGGGCACGCGCTATTCGCCCATTCTTATTATTGTGGTGTTTGGCCTATTGATGGGCTTTGTGCTGACAAATTCTGGCGTGACAACCGCCGGGTTGCCAGATTTTCCTCTGCTGAACATCCTCAGCCGGACGACGATTATCGCTCTGGCGGCTACCTTTTTTGTGGGCGGGCAACAACTGCGACGGGTTTTTTCTAAAACGGCCGTTCCCCCCGATGACTCCGTTGTTTATTGCATGGATGAGGTGGTCTTGGGAACAGGCCGCACGCAATTGGTGTTCATTGTCCGCGCTTTTTTCCTGCTGCTGGGCATCGAAGCCATCACCAAATACCTGCTTGGCCTCAGCCCCACCGACACTTTGGGGCGTTATTATCCTTTAATCGCCTACCTGGGCCTGGTGATTTCTGCCATCCTCATAGACAATCGCGCCGTCATTGACAACAAACAGGCTTATCTCCGTCGCGGCCTGGTCGAGACTATCGGCTTAATTTTGGTCCTGATTGCCGCTCATTACATCGCCATTTGGGTTCGTCCATTGGTAGCTCTGCCGCAAATTTTCTTTGTGATGATTCTTTCTTCCGGCCTGGGGATGGCGTTTTACCAACTGCGGCACGGCCCGGCGTTTCGCTGCTTGCTGTTTGCCGGGATACCGATCATCCTGGCCGCCAACTTCCTGGTCGGCGGCTCGCTCATCAGCGGCACGTTGAGCATTCAGGGGATTGCGCCAACGTTGATGTATGGCTTTTTCGGGCAAGTCCTCTGGATGTTTGGTGGTATCTCATTGCTCATGCTGTTGGCCCGCACCGCCGACATCCGCAATTTAGCGCCCGGCATGGCGGGGGCGCTCTCCCACGCCGGTCTGACCGGGGCCTGCACCGCCGGAGATTTTGGTGAAGAGGCGGCGCGCCGCGCCCCGGTGATGATCAACATCCCCTTCTTCGGCCACATCTTTGTTTTCTCTTTACTGGCGCTGAGTATTGAGCGAGGCGAGTTGTTGATCCTCCCGGTTGCGCTGGTTGGCCTGGCCGGACTGGTTCTGGCAGCCCTGGCGTTCCGCACGATTCGCCATTCGGCCGGTGTAGAGCGGCAGGAAGTGACCGGCTTGATGGTCTTCTCGTTGGGCTGGCAGTTGATGGCGGTCTTTATAGGGCTGTTGCTGTTGGCAGGCCAACCATTGGCCTATGCCGGTCTGGCCAAAAGCGCGGCCATGTCCCATTTTGGCTTATTTGCCGCCATTCAGGGGGGCATGTTTGGCGCGGAAGCAGCAGACTTGATCGCGTTTGTTTTTGCCATGCCCTTCCTGGTTCACCCGTTGGTCTTCTTTTTATTCGGACGGGCGATGGAGAATGATGGGGAGATGCCCCGCCTGCCGGTATACGTTCTGGCGATCATTGGGCTGGTAGGGGTGCTGTATGGGTTGTTTGTTTTATAGGAGAACATGACCTTTCCCACCTTACGCAACTGGTTTGTTATTCATTTCTGGGTCAACGGCCGTTTCATCTTTCCCCTCTTCCTTGCCCTGGGGCTAGGCCTGGTATTTTGGGGCTGGCAAAACGGCAGCCCCCTGACTGCGGGCAGCGATAGCCAGGTAACTCTGGCCCAGGGAATCCTGGCCGAAGCCGAGACAGTCTCGAACTCAAACGCCATTGCCACCCCGACGCTCAAATGGAGCTATGGGGGCTGTTACAATTCCTGGTGCGAGACCGGTTGGTATAGCTCTCCGGCGGTTGCCGATCTCAATGGCGATGGTCAGATGGCCGTGCTGGGCGGGGGCTACACCCTCTTCGCCCTCGACGGAAAGACAGGCGCGATCACGTGGCAGGCTGCTCCGCCCTCCAGCGGGGCGCGTATCTGGCCCGGCGTCGTCGTCGCCGACCTGAACGGCGATGGCGATCTAGAGATAGTGACCGCCCATGGCGGTGGTTATTTGCGCGTACTCGACAACAGCGGCGTCTTGTTGTGGCAGCGCCGTCCGGCAACCAATGAGCTGCGTGGCCTGGCGGTGCATGATCTGGACGGCGATGGCACGCTGGAAATTGTGGTCACCGGCGCTGTCTACAGCCGGGTGAATACCTGGGTCTACGAACATGACGGCGCGCTGCGCAGCGGCTGGCCGCAGCTTAACAATGACAGCGGCTATGCTTACGGCGTTTTCAACGACAACGCCGCTATTGGCGACCTGGACAGCGACGGCGCAGGGTTGGAACTGGTTGTACCTTCCGACGTCCATTACATCAACGCCTACAAACCGGACGGCGTCCAAATCCCGGCAAACCCCATGTATGGCGACAAAGGTTGGGGGCGGGTAGGCGTCTGGGAAAGCCCGGAAATTGAGCTGCGCGGTTGGGGCAATTGCAGCACAACCCGCGCCGAACGGTATCGCACCAATTTCGCCCATGGGGCGGCCGTGATCGCCGACCTGAATGGGGACGGGGTGAATGAGTTGGTCGTCACCGGCAACGTTTACGATTGCGCGATAGGCCACCCGCCGGGCCGATATAACGGCCTCTACATCTTCAACGCCGACCGCAGCCGTTTTAACGCTGGCGGTTTTGATTGGCGCACGCTGCCTGTGGACACCGGCGCGCCACTCAGCGAGGATTACAGCGTCATCGAGAATAACCAACCCAACCCGGTCGTGGCCGATTTGGACGGCGATGGGATTAGGGAGATCATCTATTCCTCCTATGACGGCCGGGTTCACGTCTTCTGGCTGGACAAAACCGAGCGCCATAACTGGCCGTATTCGGTCCATACTGGCGGCCCCCTTCGTTTTGCCTCTGAGCCGGTCATCGCCGATTTGAACAACGACGGCAAGGCCGAAGTTATCTTCACGTCCTGGCCGCAAAAAGGGTTAAATCTAACGGGTAAACTGCACATCCTAGACTACCGGGGCAACGTGGTCCACGAAATTGACCTGCCCCCGGCGCGTTCCGGCAACTGGAATGGGGGCCTGGCCGCGCCGACGCTGGCTAACATTGACGACGATCCTGATCTGGAACTGGTTGTGATGACGGCCCATTCCGGGCTGGTAGCCTATGATTTGCCGGGCACGGCCGAAGCGCGCATCTTGTGGGGAACGGGGCGGGGCAATTACCAGCGCACCGGGTCGCTCCTGCAAGGTTCGTTGGAGCTGTCGCGCAAATGGGCGGTCCCGGTGATGCCGCTGCCGGGGGAAACGGTGACGTTTACTGTCGCCCTGCGCAATAATGGGCCAGAACTGCCCACCGTCACCTTGACCGACACCTTGCCGACCGGGTTGGCCTATGGGGGGGATGCCTGGGCCTCGGCCGGAAACGTGGTGGTGAATGGCAACACCATCACCTGGGCGGGGGCGGTCGCTCCCGGCGCTCCGGTGACGGTGCGCTTCACGGCGCTGGTGGATGCGGGCCTGGTCACGCCGCAGGTGATGGTTAACCGGGTGTCTATTGATGAGGGTAACGGCCGGGTGCTGGTGAGGGAAGCGATGATTGTGGTGGGGGGAACGGCCGTTTACCTGCCTGTGGTGTCACGGCCGTAGAGCGTTACTGTGGCGGCCCCTTTTCAATCTGCTGCCTGACCTGCTCAATCGGTTCATCCCACAGCCCTTCCACCCACCAGGTTACGCCCGCTTCCGCCAGCGCCAACAGGTTCTCTTCTCATTGCCCTGGATCCAGGCTGTAGCTCTTGCCGATCACAACAATGTCGAACGGCGTGGCCGCCGAACGATTGTCGCGGACAAAGGCGCGGATGGCGGCGATGTCGGCCGGGGTGACGGGCTGCTCCTGGCCCTGGAGGGGCGGCTTTTCGACGATGATGCCATCCCCTTTCAGCGCCCGCCGCATGGACTTCTCTTGCGGCCAGACGCCGACGCACCAGAGGGGGATACGGGGCTGCTGCTGCGGTTTGGGCGGATAGTATTGTTCGGGTAGTTGAGTCAATTTCACCTGATACTGCCGGCCGTCATAGTCAAACGGCCGTCGCGCATACAGCAGCGTTAGGATGTCAATCGTCTCATCGAGCATTTCCGCCCGCTGCCGGGGGTCGGTCACTTCGTCGGGAAAGGCATACCACCCCATCCAGGTCGCGCCGGTGGCCAGGCCGAGAATGAGACGGCCGTTACACAAATGATCCAACGCCACCGACTCACTCGCCAGCCTCCACGGCTGGCGCAAAGGGACAGGCGTCACCAGCGTGCCCAGACGAATCCGGTTGGTGATCATGGCGGCGGCGGCCAGGCCAATCATCGGGTCTTCACACCAGATGGCGTCGCCGGTGAAGCAGCCATCCCAGCCAGCCTCTTCCGCCGCCTGGCACAGGTTGGCGATGACGCGAGCGGAGGTGTAGGGGAGGGCTACGCCATAGTTCATAGTATTTGGGTGCTTCATGTCTGTTGACTCCTTTTTCGGCGGGTATTTATGCTCTACGGGCAACCGGCTGCCGCAGCACCGTCTTCAGCTTCTCCGGGGGGACGCGGCGCGGGTCGCTGAGGTAGATTTCGTGGTGTTTGCCGTTGAAGACGAGGCCATTGGCGGGCATGAATTCGTGGTGAAGGCGATATAGCGTTGGCGCTTCGTCGTCGTAGGAGCCGGTGTGCATGATTTGCACGGATAAGCCCTCGTGGTAGGTTTCCAGACGCAGGTGGGCGAGTGTGGGTAGCTCTTTTTGTTTTTGGACAACGGCCGTTGCCTCCGTCACCATGTCGGCCGTGATCCAGTCCGGCTGCATGATCATCATCGTCCAATCCCAGGCGCTTTTATCCAGGCTGGCGGTAAAGCTGTCCATATCCTCCGCCCACCACAGCCCTTCCAGAGGCAGAACGGCGAAATCTCGGCCAAGCTGCTGCTTGCTCATGAACTTGAGTTTGTAAGCCACGCCGTAGAGCGCTTCCACTGTTTCTGCGTAGGCTGTCGCCGTGTTCGGGTCGCCATGCCCGTCAATCATCAAAAACTGCATCGCCGGGACATCCACCAGCGAAAATGTTTTGCCGGTGGGTTGATACAGATGTTTCAAGGTGCGTTTAAAGTCAATTTTGTCCATCAATGCTCCTTCCTAGAAAGCCAGAGGGTTGCCATAGTTTGCCAATAGTATACGTCAGAAACGTGCCTAAACGGGTGTTGAATTACGGCCGGCCGGTGGTTTAAACGTGTCATGCTGAACGCAGTGAAGCACCTCTGAGGCGTCGGGATTCTTCGCTGGTCTCAGAATGACAAGACCCCATAAAATCTTGAAGAGCCGTTACCCGCCACTCTGCGTTCATCACTTTTTGTATGGCGCAAGATTTATCAGATCCTACCCGATGAGCATACTGCGGCCAGCGTATAAGCCAGCAAGCAGAGTCAGGCGTCACGGCCGTTTCTCCGCTATCCTGTTTGCAGTTAAGCAACCTATTTCGGTTCTCTGAGGTTTAGGGTGGCAGGGACGCACCCTTGTGGTCGCCTTCTGGGGCAGGCACAAGGCCAGTCCCTTACATCACCACACCAAGCATCAAAGAGCCACTATTTGCACAGGAGATGCTCATGTCTATCCAAGCTATTGAAGAAATCGTCACCTACACGTTGCAGCCTATCGGGACTGTTCAGCGCCCGGATGAAGGCTTTTTCCTGCACATTGCCCCGCCTTATCGCGCTGGCCTGAAGCAACTGGATCAGTTCAGCCACGTCATCGTGTTGTGGTGGGCCGATCAGCAGGATACGCCGGAAAGCCGCAATCAACTCACCTGCTATCCCCCTTACGCCCCCGACAAACTCACCGGTGTATTTGCCACGCGCGCCGAATATCGGCCTAACCCAATTGGCCTGACGGTGTGCGAAATCGTTGGGTTGGATGAAGCCAATGGCCTCATCCAGGTGCGCAACGTGGATGCTTTTGCGGGCACGCCGATTCTGGACCTCAAAGGTTACTTCCCAGTCTGTGACCGTGTTAAGGAGGCCCGAATTCCTGACTGGTTGGACTGGGGCATTGATTGGCT
>CAYONK010000132.1:0-9278 GCA_964405285.1 uncultured Ardenticatenaceae bacterium | reverse complement strand
GCCAGAGGCGGCCAGGAGCGGCCAGCTCGCGCCGCAGCATCCCCAGGCCGATGTCGGGATACAGGCGGATTGCGGCTGGTAGAGGGTCGCTTGCCGGGAGTGGACCGGCGATTGAGGGCGCCACCACTGGCGGGGTAAATCGGTCACTGACCGGCCACTGGCGACCGGCGACCAGCGACTTGCGCAAAACGGCCGTTGCCGGTTCGCTCCCCCACCCCAGGTGCGAGGGCAAGGCGACGAGGATGCCGACCAGGCTGGAAGCGTTTGAGGGCGCGCCAGACGAGGGTTGGGGGACGGCCGTGCCAGAGCCCCTGTCCCTCGGCATTGACGCCAGGTCTCCGGAAACGGCCGTTCTCCAACCGGAAACAGCAGGCATCCCTGACGGTTCGGGCTGCGGCCGGGTCGGGCCGGAAGCTATGGCCGCTGCTGCCTTTGCCTGGCGCGTCGCTTGCGCGCGCGCACGTAGGTTGTGCAGCCGACGGTTCGCCGCCAGCAGCGCTGGCGACGCGGAGACGGTGCGGTCGTCCATGAGGTAGCCACGGGCCAACCGGTCCGGTCATGTTGCTACACGAATGCGTGTGACAACTATTGACACAGGGATCGGCCTGTGCTATTCTCCTACTAGAGTATGTCCGCATAGGAGGCGTGTAGACACACCTCCCCCCTCCCCATAGAAGGGGCTTCACAAACAGGTCAGGATGGTGGTGCATCCCAGACCTGAAAGTATGCGGTTAAAACAAACAGTTTTCTCTGCGGAAGTCAGCTAATAGCTGACTTTTTCGCTTTTATGGCCCCATCAGCAATAAGCGCTATACAGTAGCCAACGTTTGCCCACCAAGCATCTGGTGAGCAAACGCTGATCACCGTCATACTGCGCATTGCTGATTGGCATTTAGGTTCAGGAACAATTTCAAAGGCATTTTTGTCTGCATTTCTTACTTCTCTGCCAGTGAAGACCAATGCCTAAGGTCCGTATAGACATTCTCCAAGTTCAATAGTCGGCAACTATTTGCGCGCCAATTTCTGCCAGAATCCCTATTAATAGCCATATCCCTCACGGTTGCTTCAGCTTCTTCAGTCCAACCTTGGGCAGAGAAACCGATAAAATCAACGGCCCATTCACCCCTCTTGGGCACGACGTTATCTGCTGTCTCGATCAAGGTCCGCAAAGCCCTGGCATCCAAAGGCTGCTCCGTCCAATGGCACGCACCCAACACCAACCGTTTGGCACGCTGATCTATAGCCACCAAGTCAACAAAGTATTTTGTCGTCCAAGCTGAGCCTACTCTGTCAAAGGTTGCCCCCATGGCGCCCTGGGCACTGGCCGTTACCAGCCACTCCTGGCACAGGTCACGCCAGGTATAACGCTCGATAAAAGGCCCCATTTCTTCACTTATTTCTTTGAGGGCTTGATGTGACTGACCCAAAGCGACGCTGGTCTGGGTGGCGAGAAAGCGATAATAAAATCTCAGATAAGGATCGGTGATATGGTAATGGCCCCGACGGGACTTCTCGGTGTCAGTTACTGGGATACGTCGCTCAACAAACCCAGTATCACGCAGCACGCTGATATACTTAGAAATGTGTCCCTGGCTTAATCCAGTATGGTTGGCTATTTCCAGCTGAGTTTGCTCGCCTTGAGCGATTGCCTTGAGGATGCTAACGTAATTATGGGCATCACTAATAAAATCTTGTAGCAACAGTCGCGGTTCTTCTCGCATGAGCGTGTTGGGAGTCAATAGCTGCAGCCGGATATTTTCCATGATAGAGAGATCTGGATCCAGCCTCTCCAGATAAGCTGGAACACCCCCCAGTATCGCATAGACTTGCACCCACTCTCGCAGGTTATATTCAGGGAAAAAGTCGCACACCACCACAAAAGGCAACGATGGCAAATCGATTAAGGCGCTCGCGCGGCCATAGAGTGGCTCTTGAGGGGCAAACATTTTTTCAATCACCCCCCGCTGCGATCCGGCTAGAGCGAGCTTAATACGAGTGGGTTTCAAAACATGGTCCCAAATTTTTTGTAGCTTACCAACCAGGGTCGGGTCCACGTCAATTAAATACGTCACTTCGTCGATAAACAGAGCCATGCGCTCTGTTTGGGCCAGACGTGCCACTTCAGCAAACGCCTGATCCCAATTCGCATACGTGAAATCCTGTGGTGCGGGCATCCCAGGGTGGCTATAATTAAAAATGGCCTGCGAAAAGGAACGTAATTGATGCAATGCAGATGAAGGTTCTGCTACCCAATAGATTCCTCGCCCTGGATGTGTGTTGAGCCAATGGATGAGCAAACGTGTTTTGCCGACCCGGCGTCGCCCGTAGAGGATCAGCAGCGTTGAATCGGGGGAATCCCAAAGGGAGTCCATCAGCTTAAGTTCGTTATCACGCCCACGAAAATACGTTTTATTCACGATATACGCCCAAGTATCATACTTTGAAGTATCATACCACAAGCCCCCGATGAGCTTAATACTTTAAAGTATGATACTATGCTGAATATAACCGATCTCACAGCCGTTTGTCAAGTATTGTTGTGTTACCCCGCGCCAAAAGCGGGCTGCTGTTTGGGGTTGTCGCCGGAACACAACAGCTCGTCCTGCTCGTAAGCTCCTCTCGCTTGTATTGACCGCACACTTCTCCGGGATGATTGAAGCGTGCGCCCCGCCAATTGGTCTGATTTTTACCGCTATCACCGCTTCACCATTGATCGCGAGATGGTTAGCAACAATAAATTTCTTCTCGACGCCTGTTGTTCGCAAAATCATGCACTTTGCTGTCCCAAATTGCCCTGTTTCGGCAAGGTAACAACTTTCTCGTCAACGGACGCTATCAGCCCCTTTTGTAGGAGCAAGAGCAGGCATTCACTCCGGCTCTGCGCCCCAACCACCTGATATATCTCCCGCAAATACTTCTTGACCGTACTCTCGCTGATGTGCAGCCGTTCGGCCAATTCGCCGTTGGTTGCCGCTGGATGAGTCGCCAGAACCTCGATTAACGCCCTTTTGCGCGGCGTCAGCCCGCATAGAAGATTGTTACACAGCAACATCCGCTCTCTTCCTCCTCAGCTCATTCCCACAAGGCGCGCGCCTCTCCATTTGCCCGCACTTGAACCGGGCAGCGCAGTATCACCCGCGTCCCGCGTGGTTGGTTGGCCAGCAGCCGTAACTCGCCGCCCATATGTCCTGCCCAATCGTGCATCCCCAATATCCCAAAATTCCCCCGCCGGATCAGGTCGTTCAGCGTCAACCCGATGGCTGGCGCGCCCTGGCCATCGTCGGCCACTTCAATCAGCAGCATCCCATCCTCCCAGGCAACGCTCACCGACGCGCTCTCAGCCTGCGCGTGCTTGACGACGTTATGCAGCGATTCGGAGACGATGCGGCAGATGGTTGCCACCTGCTCAGGGGCCACCGCTGCCTGGTCCTCCTCAATCCTGACCCGCAGCGGCAATGAATGCGTCTCGTTAAACCGATCCACCACCCCTTTCACCCCCACGGAGAGCCTCTCCGCCGCCATGCTGGGGTTAATAACTTGGCACACTGCCCGCAGCATCTCGCCGGTAATCACCGTCTCCTCCCAGGCGCGCGTCAGATATTCCTGAACACGTTCATCAATTGCCCCCTCTTCCTCTGCATTGACCAGGTCCAGCAAGTGGGTGACGAAAAAGAGCCGCTGTAACGGCTCGTCGTGGATGTCGGCAAAGATTCGCTGCCGCTCCTCCTCCCGCACCACCATCATCCGCCGCCCCAACGAGCGCGTCGCCTCAAACAGATAGCTGTTTTCGCTGGCCACCGCCAGGATTGCCGCCGCTCGCTCTACAAAAGAGACTTGGGCCAGGGTGTAGTAACCGTTGACGTTCGGCCGGCTGAGCGCCAGCAGCCCGACAGTCTCCCCACGCACCAGGATGGGGACGATGAGTTCCGCCCAGGTGAAGCGTTGCAACGGGATTGGCAGTTCACTCTGGATCGCCGCCCGCAGCTGCGGTTTGGTCAGCTCTGGCAGAACGATCTGCGCCAGATCCGCGGCGCTGGCCCGGCCGCCGCCCACCACCTCGCGCAGCCGTCCCCGGTCATCGCGCAGCAGCAAGAGAACCTGGCTGCTGCCCATCAGACCGACGATAGACCGGGTGACTTTCTCAACGGTGGCAAACCCCGGATGGGTGGCCAGCTCTTCGGCGTAGCGGGACAACTGCTCTTGTTCGTCTACGATGCGACCATAGAGGAGCCGTTGCAGCCAGCGGTTGAGCGGCTGGTCGGCGTAGAGTCCCAGGAAGAGCAGCAGGAGCAGCAGCCAGGGGCCGGGGGCGAATCCTGTTTCCGGGCCAACCCAGGTCTGCCAGGCAGACAGGCCGAGGGTATAGAGGCCGCCAAGCAGCAGCGCCAGAGCCAGCAGGTGCAGCGCCCGGCTGAAGAAGAGGTCTAGCCCCAGGAATCCTTTGCGGTAGATTACGAACAGGTAGCCTATCGGGATGAGGACCATCAAGCCGATGGCCACCGGGAAAGGCAGCAGGTAAACGCCGAACAGCGCCCGCGGGATGATAGTCAAGCCCATCGTCGGCAAGACACCCAGCGAGAAGAAGAAGAGCAGAATTCGGATTTGCTGCCGCAGATAGCTGTTGTCCCGCAGGTGGCGGACCCGCCACAGTTGGATGCCCATGCAGAGAATCAGGCTCAGGGCCACCAGCAGGAAGCTCAGGCGATACAGGCTGACGCCGCTCAGTTCCGCAAAGCTGGTCGGCTGCGGAAAGAGGACCAGGACTTCGTAAACGGCCGTCAGCCCCAACCCACCGGCCACGACCAGCAGCCAGGCGAGTGTCCGCCACACCCGCGCGGGCAACGGATCACTCCTGGGCAAGAAGCCCAGGTGGACCCAAGCCACCGCCAGGGGGTAAATCAGGACATGCCCGGCAATCCATGCCCCCGGCGCCTCCGCTAACGCGCTTTGGATGCCGATCAGGACGACCCCGGACAGCAAGAAAGCGTAACCCACATGCAGCGCCTGCCAATTATCTCGCCGTATGAAGTAGAGCATCAGGCTGCCCACCAACCAGTTCACCAGGGCCAGGAAAGAAGCTGGGGCTATGATCCAGGCAACCCGCCAGTTTAACTCACCCACGACCGGCACGATCAGCGATAACTCCTCCCCATCTCGCTCGACCAGAAAAACGTAACTTTCCTGACGCGGCGGCGAGTAGTGGGGCGACATGCGCCGCACGGTTTGCCCCTCAATGGCCAGCACCCGATCCCCATTTTGCAGCGGCGTATCTGCCTGGTTATATTGCGCGTCATCGACTATCAGTTGTGAATCAAGGCACCAGCACATCACCGGCCCTCCTGCGGGGAAGTAAACCCACAGATAAACAAAGGCGTAGCCCACAAACAGCAGCGCCAGACCAGCCGCCAGGAAGCGCCCCTGGTAAAGCCATCGGTTGATTGCTGTGTGGATTCGTGGTTGGTTCATGCCTTTTGCCTGATCGTGTACCGCCCCTCCATCGGTTGGCGCTTCGTCTTTTTGTCTGTCTTATCCCGTCTGTTACCTTTTCGCTTTCGCCTGGCGCTCTGTTGATTTCGTTAAAACCTATCATAACCGATGATCAACGAAAAAAAACGGCACTAAGTGCCGTTTTTTGGGTTAAGTTTTTGCGCCCTTCGGCCATTTTTACCCGAATTTCCCTTGCTTTATGTTTACTTATTTTTGATTTCAGTTAACATAAATTTAATCTTTGTTCACATAATCCCAGATTTTCAGCATACGCCATAAAAGACCGTTTTTGTCAAATGGCCTAAAACCCCTGTTTGGTCCCATTTTGCCCGTTTGTCGCCTCAGACGGCCCAATAGCGGCGTTGGTGATGTCCATAGCCTGTTGCCGCGCGACGTAGTAGGCGGCCGCCTCAGCCGTGTTTTTCACCCCTAGAATCCGGTAGGCGACGGTCAAATGCCCTTTGAAGGCGCTCTCCGATATATGCAACTGCGCCGCCAATACCCGATTGCTCTTGTCCAGGTTCTCCATCTTGCAGAACAACACCTCCCGCTGCCGCGCCGTCAACAAGCTAATACGCTCCGCCCGCGGTGTTGTTTCCAGGATTTCGGCCACGCGGGGCGAGAAGACCAGCTGGCCCGCCTGGACATTTTGGATGATTTCAACCAGGTTCAGGGAGATTGCGTCTCCCTTCAGCAGATACCCATTCACCCCCATCTGGGCGATCTCCGCAATCTCTTCCGGCATGGCGTACTGCGAGAGGACGATGATCCGGGTCTCTGGGTATAACTGGCGTAATCGGGCGATGGTATCCAGATAGGGGAAGGCATATCCTCCTTTGTCCCCGACAACCTGCGGCATCCGTAAATCGAGCAGCAGGATATCCGGCCGGTGTTCGGCCACCAGCGGCAACGTCTGTTCCCCGGCCGTCCCTTCGGCGACGAGTTGAATCCGGCTATCTTTGCTCAGCCGCGTGCGAATGGCTTCGAGGATTAGGGCATGATCGTCAACGGCTACCACGGTGATTGGTTTGTCTTGCATAGTCACCTCCCTTTGGCTTGTCTCTTGATTTAGGTTTCCTGTCGCCTAACGCACGCAGGGGCAAACACCAGGTGAATCTACCTACGGTTGTGGGTGACGGAATAAGGGGGGATGTAGGCGGCAAAGAACCGTGAGCGAGGCAGGCAAACGCCGGAGCAGGCGACGCAGTTGGCTGCTGGTTTTGTTGGCAAGCGGCGGCAGTGACAGGATGGGGCGCTGCGGCATCAGGTAAAGTGCAATGTGCTGATTGCGGTAGGCGCGTCAGGCAGCCGACCAGCGGCTGCTTGCCTGACGGGTATCGCTAAAGCCGAGAATTGTAGCGACCTGCCTCGGATTGTCAAATCTGGGGAGGAGCGCAATTGCCTGTCTCGCGGCCGGAGAATTCGACCTCATCGTCTGCGCTCCGGGCGTGGGGGAGGCAAAACCTCTGGGGGGAACCCCATCATGCCCTGTGCAGCTTGCTCTGATCTTCTTCAAAAAGGCGTGTCATCATACTGTCCAGACAGTTGCTGATAGCGCTCCGTCAACCAGGCCATCACTTTGTCAAACTCCCGCGCTGGCAATTGCTTATAAGAAGATATACCAAACAGGCGATACATCTCCCCGAATACGCTACTGTAATCCTTTTTGCTGGACTGCTTTTCAATTTCATCCGCTATCGCCCTAATCGCCTGGCTGATCCGCAAGACTTGCGCCTCGGAAATTTTGCGCTCTGATTCAATGAGCAAGGATTCAATATCTTCCAGCCGTTTGTCGTGCGAATCAAGCCGGGTGTCCATCCGTTCAAGCCTGGCTTCAATGAGAATCTGGCTGCGCGCAAGGTTCGCCATTGCCCGGAGCGTATGGTAAGCTCGGACAGCTTCTGTATTTTGTTGCAACAGCTTCTCAAAAGAAAGCTCGGCTGTTAACCTCCCTTCCTGAAATGCTTCAGACAGAACCTCATAACATTCACGCTGATAGCGAATAATGCGTTCACGGAGTTCTGGCTTTACGCGAGCGGCGTTGATCCCAAACAGCCAACCTGGTATGTACTTCAACGGCAGGCAAAGCATTTCTCGGGCTTGCTGCGTAAGTGTAACACTTACAGAGATAACCGCTTCAGACAGCACCGGATCGCGGTTAATCCGTTCACGTTGGCCGGCCAAGGCCACGCCTAAATTGTCACAAATGGGCCTGATTGGCACATAGACATCTCCCTCATCTAAGCGTACCGCCACAATCGTATCTTCGTAAAATACAACTTCTTTCTGCTCCATTGGGATAATCAACTTCGTATCAGTCATAGCCTTCCTCCATGATAAGCTTGCACATTGAAGAGCGGTCTCGTCACTGCGGTTTTACCAGTTACGTAGCTTTGGCTCCAGCTTGACGTTTGTTTCTTCCAATTCTGGGCGGATGCCCTCTTGCCACCGGGCCAAACCCTCATCAATCAGCCAGCGAGCGACGCTTGTTTCTGGGATGCGCAGCGCACGAGCAATTTCTTTTATCCGCTCCAGCTGACCTGGGGTGAACGTGAACGTACGGCGAATATATTGTCCAGCAACCAGGCTGGACCCAACCGCCTGGGCCTTGTCGCGCGAAGAGACCTCATCCAGGGGGTTCCTAAAATCCGGTCTCTTCGCGCGGCCCACCGGCTTGGGTCTTTCTGGATCAGGCATTGCTGACATCTGCTCAAGAGGATTCAGAAATTTATCGCCCATTATGCACTTTCTCCACTAAGCGCCAATACGCCTCGGTGGGTAAAGAATCAGGCGCGTACTCGAACAGAGTCAACCCACCGGCTGCGGGAGATTGCTCTACCAACACGCTTTGCGGGATTGGCGTAGTGACCCGTGAGCGGCCATAGCTTTCCACCAACGCCTCCAGCATCTGGCGAGCCAAGATTTCACGCATCCGGACAAAGGTCGGAACAATCACCCCCACTTTAATCTCAATCCCTTTTGCTTGAGCGTCGATGATATTTTGCGTATGCCGTGCCGTACCGCCCACCCCGAGATAATCAACCTTGACGGGCACGATGGCCTCATCGGCAAAATGATAGACGGCCGTGCCCAACATATCGAGAGATGGCGGGCAATCAAGGATAATATAATCAAAGGCATTCACGGCCTTTGCCAGATACGTCTCCAGAAGATGGTTCGTCGGGACGGCCTTGCGAGCCTGACCTCCAAATTGATCTAGCACACTGCTCAAGGCCGCGTTAGCCACCAATGTCAACTTGGCATCAGCCAACGAATCACTCGCCGGTAAAACCCATAAATTGGGCCGCGAGGGACCGCCGCTCTTGCTGCGATCTGCGGACATTATCGCCTTTTCGACTGACACATCTCCGGTCAAGACGTCCGCCAGATCTTGGCCATTTGGCACTAATCCGAGACTATAAGCCACATTGCCCTGGGGATCTAAATCCACGATCAGAACGTGACCTTGTCCAGCCACCTTTTGGGCTAGTCCATGAGCCAACGTCACGGCCGTCGTTGTTTTACCAACACCGCCTTTCCGATTTACCACCGCAAAAACTCTCGCTTTACGTGTCATCAGCAAACACTCCTTGAGAATGGTTACTCAATTGATTAACTATTTAATCATAACTGAGTAATAGTATATTCAATTGAGTACAATATGCAAAGTTTTTCGAGAACTAATTTTCCTTCACCGTTTTTCGGGAAACTTTCGCTTAGAAAGGCTCTCAGACGCGAACCCAGAAAAGCACCCCCCGCCCCCGCATTCAGCCAAAGACCTGATTTCGGTG
>CAYONK010000131.1:0-9286 GCA_964405285.1 uncultured Ardenticatenaceae bacterium | reverse complement strand
GACCGCCTGACGGCCCTCGGCGCGACCATCCACACCTACCCCAACGGCCACAACACCCGCGTCCCCCATCTCGCCCTCACCCCCGTCGCCATTTAGAGGGCGACCCTTGTGGTCGCCCTCTGGCTGGCTTTTTCTGGGGCAGGCACAAGGCCAGCCCCTACTGACCCGAAGGGTTTTGTATACCCTTCGGGTCTTCGCGTTGCCATTTCGCCGCTTCCGTTTACAATCCAGGGAAACCCACATTTGCGGAGGTAAAATATGTTGCGTCGTATGGCAAAAATTTTGGGCGGGCTGCTCGGTCTGCTGCTGCTCGCCCTCCTCACCCTGGCTCTAATCACCCCGGCCGCGCCCGATTATCCCTTCTTTGCCCAAGAGGGCTTCATGGTCATCGCCCATCAGGGCGGCGAGCATTTGCGCCCCAGCAATACCCTGCCCGCCTTCGCCCACGCTGTCGAGTTGGGCGTAGACGTGTTGGAGATGGACATCCACGCCAGCCAGGATGGCGTGTTGGTGGTGATCCACGACGACACAGTGGACCGGACGACGGATGGCAACGGCCGTTTACAAGACCTCACCCTCGCCCAAATCAAACAACTCGACGCCGGTCACTACTGGACCAACGACGACGGCCAGAGCTACCCCTATCGCGGCCAGGGGATCACCGTGCCCAGTCTGGAAGAAATCCTCATCGCCTTCCCGCAAATGCCGATGAACATCGAGATCAAACAGCGCGAACCGAGCATCGTGCAAGAGGTCTGCGACCTGCTAGATCAATACGGCCGTCGCCAGAGCGTCCTCATCGCCTCCTTCCACCCGGAAACGATGGTCGAATTCCGCGAAGCCTGCCCCGGCGTCGCCACCTCCATGACCGAGCCGGAAATCCGCCGCTACTTCACGCTAAACACCCTCTTTCTGGCCCGCCTGTTCAATCCGCCGGGCGAAGCGTTCCAGGTTCCCGAATATGCTGGCGGTCTGCACGTCGTCACCGACCGATTTGTGCGCGGCGCGACCGGTCGCAACGTGGCCGTCCACGTCTGGACCATCAACGACCCGGCCGATATGCAGCGCTTTATCAACCTGGGCGTAGACGGCATCATCACCGACCGGCCCGATTTGCTGTTGGAGTTGTTAGGGCGATGAGTGATAAGAGCGAACCCACCAGCGACCAGCCACCGGCAACTGGCAACCGGCCTACCCGAAAGCGCGTCACCCTATTTATCTGGCAAGAGGAGAAATTGTTGGTCATCCGGCGATGGCGAAACGGCCGTTCCTTCATCGTCATCCCCGGCGGCGGCATAGAGGCAGGCGAGTCGCCAGACGAAGCCGCGCGCCGCGAAGCGCTGGAAGAGACCAGCCTGCGCGTCACCCTGGACAGCCTATTGTGGACCCGCCCCTTCACCACTCCCATCGAAGACGGCAAGCTATTGTCGCAGATCGAATACGCCTACCGCGTCACCCGGTTCAGCGGCGAACCCCACCTCAACCTGGATGAATTCGCCGCCTCATCGGACAATCGCTACGAACTCGCCTGGCTCACCCACGAAGAAGTGGGGCAACAACCCACCTACCCCGGCCCCCTGCCCCCCGCGTTTTGGGAAACCCGTTGACGATTGACGATTGACGATTGACGATTGACGATTGACGATTGACGATTGACGATTTCAAAGAATCTCCCGATCCACCGCTTCGGCCACACGGCGCATCTCCCGCACCAGCGCGGCAAACTTCTCCGGCTTCAACGATTGAATCCCGTCCGACATCGCCTCGTCCGGGCGCGGGTGGACCTCGATAATCAGGCCATCCGCCCCGGCGGCGACGGCCGCTTTGGCCGCCGAAGCCACGTACTCCCATTTACCCGTCGCGTGGCTGGGGTCGGCAATTACCGGTAGATGAGACATCTGCTTGGCAACGGCGATGGCGTTGATGTCGAAGGTGTTGCGCGTGTACTTCTCAAAGGTGCGGATGCCCCGCTCGCAGAGCATCACCCGCGTATTGCCGTGGCTGAGGATATACTCGGCGCACATCAGCCACTCCTCGATCAGGCTGCTCATCCCCCGCTTGAGCAAGACCGGGTGCTGCGACTTGCCGACGGCGTGCAGCAGGGCGTAATTCTGCATATTGCGCGCCCCAATCTGCAAAATATCAGCATACTCACAAATCAAGGGCACTTGCGCCGGTTCCATCACTTCCGTGATGATCGGCAGCCCCGTCTCCTCCCGCGCTTCGGCCATGTACTTGAGACCTTCTTCGCCTAAACCCTGGAAGGAATACGGCGAAGAGCGCGGCTTAAACGCGCCGCCGCGCAGAATGTGCGCCCCGGCTTCCTTCACAGCATGGGCCGTCTCGATAATCTGGCTGCGGCTTTCGACCGAGCAGGGGCCGGCCATAATCACCAACTCTTTGCCGCCAACCGTGTTCGGGCCGATGGGAAAGGCGGTGTTGTCCGGGTTGAATTCCCGGCTGGCGACCTTGAATGGCTTCAGCACCGGCACGACGCGCTCCACGCCGGGCATCATCTCCAACTGCTCCTTGTTCAGGGTGCGCTCATTGCCGATCAGCCCAATAATCGTTCGCTCTTTGCCGTCTGAGAGGTGAATTTTGAACCCCAAAGACTCGGCGCGGGCGATCACGGCCGATTTCTCCTTCATGGTAGCCTGCAAATCCATTATGACTATCATCATCGTTCACCTTTCGCTGGCGCTATGTAGCGCATGTATTGGTCATAGGGGTGTTCAGACCACTAGTTCAATGGGTCACTGCTGTGCGCCAGACATAAATGTGCCGTTTGTTGAAGCACATATACGATACTCTTACGAACGTTTTCGCAACACGCCAGAGCATAGTGGTCGCCAATTACATCTTGTATTACTATCGCGTTTCGTGTGGAAGTTGGTAACTTATACAACCTCTTCAGACCTGACAGGTTTGAAGCGTTACGAAAAGGGTAAGGCAGCAAGTGACCGAATCAGTTTTCAGTCAATCAGCGTGTTGCCTTCATGACCCGGTGAGAACCCAAGAAACCAACGCTTGAAGATGCGCGGCTTCAATTTCGGTGACAACTTCAAAACGGTGCGGCGTCTGGTTGTTCTGGAGGAGGGTTTCCAGTTCGGCCTTGTCGCCGCCAAGGGGGTGGCCGGTGTGTTGGACAAGAGCCAACGGCCGTTCTGCCAGACGCCCCACCCACTCACGCAAATCGAAAAGGGTCGGGTCGTCATTGGCGAAGATGTGCGGCGGTTGCAGGCCGGCTTGCGCCCGGCCAATGGCCACCACGCCACGAATTTTCCGGGCGACAGCCGCCCAGACCAGAGCCAATCCTGCCCCCAATGGCTGGCCGACAACGGCCGTTGGCCCAGCGGGCAACATCTGCAAAAAGAGGTGTACGTCCTCTTCCAGCGAGGCGGGCGTCAACCTTTCTGTGGCGCTCGCCTGGAGCAAATAACGCAGCGGATCTAAGCCATACACCTCATACCCAGCCGACGCCAGATGCGCGCACAGCTTTTCATCAGCGCGGCCAAAGTGGCCATAGCTGGACAGATAGATCACCACCGGCGGAATGACCGCCGCTGCCCCAGTGGCAGGGTAGTAATATGTCTCCATCACCGTGCCCGGCCGCAGCGGCCAGACGTTCACCCGGCCTTCGCGCAACGCCGGCGTGCCAAGAAAGCCAAAATTAATCTTACCGAAGCGCTCGTCGGCCCAGGCAGCCACCGCATCCAGGTCTAATTTGAAGTTTTGCCGTCCCAGAATGCCATCGCTATCCCCTGTGCCGCGCAAGTCGAAAACGAGGTGGGCAATACGGCCGTTTTCCCCATACGACTTTACCTCCTGCCGGGCGCAGGTGAGAACGCTGGACTTCGTAAGAGGATATTTGGGAACCCAGACGCGCAGCGCCCGCAGCTTCTCATCCGTCAGGTTCGCCGGTTTGACGAGAATCGCGTCCAGGTAGAGATCATCATCGGTGAGGATGCCAAAATTTTCTTCGACGTAGGGGAGATTGCTCATGATACAGTTTTAGACCTATGGCGTTGGCGTAGGCTCCAGCGCCGGATCCAGGATAACGGGAAATTGGTAGTTGGGCAATGATTCAACGACTCGGTTATACATCTCAAAAATCGTTTTGTCTACGTTAAAATAACCGCTCAACATCTCTTGCAGAACCACAGAGACGGTCAAATCTTCCGCCAGGGTGGTGATCAGGCCGCCGTAACCCTGGCGAAAGGCCCAACGGGGCGTTCCGGCGATGCCATCGCGCAATTGGGCGACAACTTCCGGGCCAAACAGGTCGGTCAGGCTTTGGCCGCTGCTGCCCAATGGCTGCGTGCCCCACGCCTGGATGAAGCGGGCCGGTTCTTCGACTGTGCCCAGGCGCAGCGGCACTTTGCGCTCCGATTCAACGGCCAGCCAGGTTTCGTACCCCTCGTTAAACCAATGGTCGGCAAAGGCAACGGCCGTTTCCCGATCCGCCCCCGTAGTAATGCCCAGGTTGGTGATCAGGCCGTACCCGGCGGCCGTTTCCCCCTGCCCCCGAATCGCCGTGATGATGCCGGTATTGTTCGCCAAAAAGTCGGCGTCGGCCAGGCACTCCGGGCAAATGGGACGATGGGTCGCGTTCAGCCCGGCCAGCATGGGCAAAAGGCTCGGCGGAGCCATGATGATGCCGGTGCGCCCTTCCAGGTAAGCATTGCGGGCGCTGGTGTCCGTCTGCACGCCAATCGGGCTGAATTGGTGGACGATGTTGTAATAGAAGTTGACGGCCTGCTGGCAGGCCGGTTCCAAAAACAGCACCTCTCCGGCGTTGTCCACAAGCTGGCAGCCATTGGCGATGGCCAGATGCTCAAACGCCTGATGGGTCGTCAGCAAGTTCGACTCGGTGGGGATGACAAAGCCGGAGCGCAAATTCTCCCGGTCATAGATCGCTGCTGCTGCGGCGATCATGGCGGCGTAATTGTCCGGCGCGGCCAGATCGCGCTCGGCGAACCAATCCTGGCGATAGAGCAGGATTTGATGATAGCCATCGCTGGGTAAAGCGGCGATGCCTGCGCCGGTTTGTAGCAGCCCCAGGGCAGCTTCAGCAAAGCTCTCGCGGCCGATCTGGTCCAGGGCGGCGCTGGCGGCGGCCGGGTCTAAAATGCCGCGTTCCGCCCAGCCGATGGTGTATTCCAGGGGATGGATGATGACGTCGGCCAGTTTGTAGGTGTCGGAGAGAACGGCCGTTTCCACCAGCTTCGGCAGCAGCGATGAGGCGACAAAGCGTAGTTCCACGTCTACCCCTTCGGCTTCACTGAAGGCAGCGGCGATGGCGCGAACGGCCGTTTCATGCTCCGGCGAGGTCTCGTTCACCCAAACCACCAGCGGCCGATTGGGCGCGGCGGGGGCCGGGGCGGCAGGCGGCGGAACTGGCGTCGCGCCATCCGCTAAGGAAAGAACCAACGGCTCCGGCGTGGCGGTGGGCGGCAAGGCCGCCTGGGCGGTCGCCGTCGCCAGGCGAGGCGGCTCGCCCATCACCTGGCAGGCGGGCAAGGCCAGCAGCAGCGCCAGCCAAACAATCAGATAAGCGGAGACCCGAAGGGTTTGGCGTGTCATTATCATAAAGTTATCCTTTCTCTTGCAGCCGGTCGCTCACCAGCCGCAGGCCGGTCAGGGTCAGCCAGGGGTCTACCGCGTCTAAGACGGTGGTGTGATCGGCGACCAGGTTGATATTGCCGCCTGTGCCGATCACGCGAATGGGGGAACGGCCGTTGTCCGGGTGTTCAGCGTTCAGGCGGGCGACCAGCGCATCAATCATGGCCGCATAACCGAGGATAAGGCCAGATTGCACGGCGTGGATGGTGTTGCGGCCGATGAGCGATGGCGGCGCTTGCAGCGGCACGCTGCGCAATTGGGCGGCGCGGCTGGCCAGGGCGTCGGCCGCCAGGCGCAGCCCCGGCGCGATCACCCCGCCGAGAAAGAGGCCCTCAGCCGTCACCACCTCAAATTTTGTCGCCGTGCCCATGTCCACCACCAGGCTTGGCCCCGGAAATTGATGGTAGGCGGCCACCGTGTTGGCGATGCGGTCCGCCCCCACTTCGGCCGGGTTATCCTGACCCAGGCGCAGGCCGGTATCCAGTTGGTAAGTGAGATTGAGCGCCTGGACGCCCAGGTATTGCTCGCTGGCGGCCAGAAAGGTGGTCGTCAGCCAGGGGACGACGCTGCACAAGGCGACGCGGTCTACCCGCCCTTCGAGCTGGCATTCGCGCAGCAGCGCTTTGAGTGTCAGACCAAATTCATCGGCGGTTTTCTCCGCCGTAGTACGAAGCCGCCATTGTTGGCCCCAGGAACGGCCGTTCCAGACGCCGAGGGTAATGTTGGTATTGCCAATGTCAATCGCCAGTAACATAACAGGTGGATTTTATAGGGCTGACAGGGTCGGGGCAAGGTAATTCAGAAATGGTTTACGTTTCCCCCTGAATCCGGTACACTTCCGATTATTCGGGGCAGGGACGCCAATCCAGGCAGCGACTCGGCCCATTATCAAGGAAAGATGTCGGAGGAGGGAAGAAGATGTACCGAGATATTGTTTTGCGTTGTTTCGCTTTGATGCTGCTGGTTGGGCTGATGGGTTGTAATATATCGCGGGCGACGCCTGTCGCTCAGGCGACGTTAGCCCCAGTAGCCACTCCCACACAGACAGCGCTGCCACCGACGGAGACGGCAACGGCCGTTCCCAGCGACACCCCAGCCCCCACGGAAACAGCCACCCCTACGGAAACAGCCACCCCCACAAGCACCAACACCGCAACAGCGACCGCGACCAACACTGCCACCAACACCCCCACGCAAACCCCTGCGCCGCCCACCGCAACCAACACACCGGCGCAAGCTGCCGCCACCGCGCCGCCGCCACCGCCGCCGGTGGTGTCCGGCCCTGCCCCCAGCGGCCCCAACCTGCTCGCCAACCCCGGCTTTGAGTTAGGCGGGGCAAACTGGGTCATTCGTGAAGGGGCCTCTATTCCCTTTCGCGTTCACCGGGTAGAGAGCAAACCGCACTTTGTCCGTTCCGGCAATCAATCCGCGCTCTTTCTCGGCCAGCGAACTCTGCATCAGGCAGTGAGCGGAGCAACCCCAGGGTCAACCTATCGGGCCGGAGTCTGGGTGAAGTTATGGTCCAGCAGCGGCAGCAATTCTGAGCTATCAGAGAACCCAGGGGACTTTATGGCGCGAATCTGCCTGAACATCGCCGGTGACGATGACCCCAGATTGCCCACAAGCGTCTGTTCGGTCGGGGTGCGCCCACTCGATGTCTGGCAATACATCAGCGTAGATGGCGTTGCCCAGGGAGAACGGATTACTGTGATGCTGCAAAGCTATTTCAGCGGACCAAACCGCCCGCAAAATAATGAGGCGATTTGGGATGATGCGGCTTTGGGGCTGGCACCTGTTGCGGCGACGGCCACCCCGCCACCCGCCGGACCGCCCTCTGCGCCCAACCCCGCCTCCTTTAGCGCCCAGGCGATGCGCAGCAGCATGGCCAACGCCCGCTCCATGTTAGAGCAAATGGGCGGCTTGTTGGACAGGTTGTATGCAGGGTCGCGGGAAACTTGCGGCGAATTCCAGGGCTATTATCGCAGCCTGGCCCAAAGCGCCCGTTATGATGGCGTTCCCGGCGAGTGGCAAGGGATATATAATGAGTATGTGTTTGCGGTGGAAAACGGCCGTTCCACCAACCAACCTATCTTCGAGCTATGCGAGCGTGGCGGGGGCGGCATCACCGCCCTGAATTACGGCGTCGCCCGCACCGGCATCAACGACAGCCTGAACCGTCTCATCCCGGCCATCGAAGCGGCTAACGGCTTGCCGTAGCCCGTGAACCGTAGTCCGTAATCCGTATTCGGTAAACGGATTACGGAACACGGATTACATACACTGGAGAAACAAACCATGCAAGGCATCCAATTTGAATCGTGGAAAGTAGAAGTCGGCATCCCTAACTTCTTACTGCGGGCCACCTTACAGCCTCGCGGCGACCTGATGCTCTTCCTCAACAACTTCACCTACAACAGCTATAGCTTCAGCAACGTCGAACTGCTCCCCCTGGCAAGCGATTATCAGATCAAAGGTGTCAAGCAGCCGATGATGGCCGTCAATCGCGCCATGATGGCCTTTATCTCTATCCTAGAACCGGACAAGGCGGCCCAGATTCAGATTTTGCAGGCCAAACGCCAGGTCGTTTTCTACACCGAGTGGTTTGCTATACGCGGTGATCTGCACGTCAATTCCGAAACGCCGGACGACAATCTGTTTGACGATAAATTCGAGTTCTTCATACTCACCGACGCCACTCTTTACCCTTTGCGGCCGATGAACCACAAGCCAACCCCTAAAGTGCCCGCTCTGGCCCTCAACCGCAAAACCTTGTTGGCCTATCACGCCCACAAATCGTAAAAGCGCGTAACTATACAGCCCCCTCCCTCGCCCTCCCCCGGAGGGGGAGGAGAAAGACCTGACAGGTTTTCGCCAAAACCTGTCAGGTCTGAGCGGGTTGGTTAGGTCTCACTTTCACTTTCCGGCAGCCGCCAGTAGATGCCATTCTCCCGCTGCATCAGGCGGGTCTCGACCAGATAACGGCGCAGAGCGGCGTAATCGGGATGGTACTGCTTCAGTCGTTCGCTAACCTCTTTCTCCGTGTACCTGGCGTCCATCTCAAACATCGTGACCAGCCAGCGCAGGATAACCATGCGCTTCTTGTACTGCGTCGGAATTTGCTTTAGCCTACCGTCGGCGACGTAGGTGCGAAAGACCTTTTGCTCCCAACTATCTCCCGCCTCGCTTGCTGCCAGCGTGGAGAGGCTCTCCTGGGAAAAGAGATCTTTGCTCATTTTCTCCAGTGCGTGCGTTTCCAGGCGGTAAATGCGCACATTTCCCTCCGCCCGAACTTCCACCAGACCGATTTCCTTCATCGCTGCCAGGTGATGAGAGACAGTCGGTTCGCGTAAGTTAAGAAATTCCGCCAACTCACCCACGCTGCGCTCCTGGTTGGCCAACAAACCGAGAATTTTCAGGCGGCTTTCATTGCCCAATACTTTGAAGAATTGGAGCAGTGTTGCAAATTGTTCTTCAGACATCATTCACTCCTTTTACCTGCGCGACACGCCTGACGCTTCTTTAACCGGATAGAGCGGCACGCAATTTAGATGATTTTCTATTTAGACAGCTATCTACGTAGAAGAATATCTAAATTCGTTCCCATTGTCAAGGGGGAAAATCTCCTCGGTCCCACGCGGAGCGCGGAACGAGTGCGTGTTATTGG
>CAYONK010000130.1:0-9323 GCA_964405285.1 uncultured Ardenticatenaceae bacterium | reverse complement strand
CTTTGCTGAGCTTGCGTCTAAGGCAGATTCACCAGCCAATGCAGCGCCAGGGCCGTGTATTCCAAACGGCCGTTTCCCCCTTCCCCCACTCGCTCCCCACATTCCGCCAAAATCTGGCCGGCCGTCTCCGGCAACTGCGCCAGGGGCAGGCTGTTCAAGAATTGGCTGAAGAGGGCCAATCCCTCGGCCAGATTGTTTTGGCTGAGGGCGAGGGCGGCGGCAACGGCCGTTTCCTCCCCATCAGGCCATTTTCGGGCAACAGCCGCGACCGCCTGCGCCAACACCGTGCCCGCGTCCCCCTTCATTTGCCGCGCCAACTGCACAAAATAATGCTCCTCGCCCGCCAACCGGGCCAGCGCCAGCGCCAACTCCAGGCGCACGATCTCCTCCTCTTCATTCGCCAGCAGATGCAGCAGCGGACCGGCTGCCGCGCTTGCCTGCAATTGGCCTAACGCTGAGGCGTAGGCAATCCGCAGCCCATGATCCGACTCCGTTTCCAGCCGTGTCAGGAGCAGCGGGGCGACGGCCGCATCGCCCAACGCGCCCAGGGCGCGGGCGCTGTGCGCCCGGATGGAGCGGTAGGGGGAATCGAGCGCGGCCAGCAACGGGGCACGGGCGCGTTCGTCGCGCATCCGCCCCAAGGCCCAGGCGGCCATCACGCTGAGGGCCGGGTCGCTGCTGTGCAGCACCTCCGTCAGCGCGGCGATGAGCTGCTCATCCGGGCGGGTGCGGCCGATGGCGACAATCGCCTCGAAGCGGACGTTGAAGCGAGGATCACGCAGCGCCTCCAACAACTCTTCACTGGTGAGCAGGCTTTTGGCCTGCCCTAGCCGCTCTGTCATCCGCACGGCCGCTTCTTCATCTTTGGCCAGGTGGTAGCGGATCATGGATTCGACGGCCATGAAGGGGTTGCCGCGCAGCATGAATCCGGCGAATGTGCCCATGCTGACCGTGCTGTCTTTCTGCACCCCGCCAAAGTAGAAGAGGCTGACCAGCGGGAGGAAGATGCCCAACAAAAACAGCGGGGTATAGGGGTTGATTTGCACATAGAAGAAGCTGGCGGAAAGCCCCTGGAACCCATCGAGCAGCCAGCCGCCAATGAGTTGGCTCAGGCCGCCAGCCACGCCGATCCAGGCGTAGTAGAGGGCCATGTAGTCGGTCTTTTTCTCTGGCGGGACGATGCGGACGAAGAGCAGGCGGGCGGAACCGATGGCCCAGCCCATGTTGGCGACGCCCTGGAAGAAGGCGATGGCCAGGGCGATGGGCAGGCTGTAGGGGCTGTCGTGGGGCATCAGCAGCCAGAAGATGGGCAGGAAGACGCGCAGCAACACGCCGGAGAGCATGACGGGGGTGCTGCCGTAGCGGTCGGCGGCCCAACCCCAGAGGTAGACGGAGACGAGGCTGCCGACGAGTGTGCCATTTTGCAGCAGGATGACCTGGCTGTCGCGCAGCCCCACTTCTTCGCGCATGAAGAGGGGGAGGAAGGAGGTCATGGGGGTGGTGGCCAGGGTCATCAGGGCGATGGCGATGAGGTAGTTGCGGAAGCTGCGGTCGGCAACGGCCGTTGCCAGATCCCGCTTGCCCCCTTCTTCCGCCCGCCGGGGCGCACCGCCGGGAATGTAGGAGTAGGCCCAGACAGAGAGGAAGCCAAAGGCGACGCCCGCGCCCAAAAGCAGCATGAAGCCGCTCAGCCCATCCGGGTTTTGGCCGATGACGTACCCGGCCATCGCCACCGCCAGAATCCCGACGATGGTGGTGACGAGGTTGTCCAGCGCGGAGAACTTGCCGCGCACCTGATTGGGTACGTACTCCTGTGTCCAGGGATATTTGCCCGTCTCCCCGGCCGCCCGGCAGAGGGCGAACCCGGCGACAATCAGACCGACAAACGCGCCGGTGAAGGCAGGGCCGAACGCTTCCAACACCCAGGGCGTCAGCAGCAGAAAGCTGGTGATGACGGTGCGCAGCGCCCAAAAGGTGAGGAAGGTGCGCTTGTAGCCGAAGCGGGCGACGGCCGGGGCGATGACCAGGGCGATCAGCCCGGCGAAGGGGAAGAAGGAGAGCAGCAGGCCGATCTGCCCTTTGCCCAGGCCGAGCGCGTCGAGGAAGAGGATGAAGACGGAGCCAAAGAAGGTGAACTGGACGAAGACGGAGTTGGCGGCGTCTCCGGCGATGTTCCAGCGCAGGCCGCGCATCTTTTCCAGAGTGGTAGGTTCTGGGGGGGATAGGGGAGAGGTGGTCATGGGTCATCTACCTCGTCGGTGAGGGATAGGTATTGTAGCGGGAAACGGCCGTTTGGCCGAGAGGCCACTAGGACAGAAACCAGACAGGTTTGGCAAACCTGTCTGGCCTTCCTAAATGCGTTTGGATGCGTTACAATCCCCCGCCTGCAAAAAGGCCGGGGAAGCCTGAGGGGAGCCACATTGTGCAAAAGTGTACCAATTCAGAAGTGAGGAGACAGTTCATGCAACAATTGAGGCGTTCCTATGTTCCCTGGCTGGCAGCCCTGGCCATCGGTGTTTTGTTCAGTTTGCTGTGGCAGCGGCCAGGCGCGGTGGCCCAGGTAGAAAATCCGCCGGAAGTGGGGAGAACGGCCGTTATGCAAGCCATGCTGCGCGACGCTCAGCCCCCTATGCCATTAGCAGCAATGAGCGCCACCCCCTGCGTTGATGGCCTCGCCGGGCAATATCCATGCAAAAACGTGGATTTGCTCGCCTTCATGCCCCTTGCCAGCATTGGCGGCGGCAATGGCAACGACATTTGGGGCTGGACCGACCCCCTGACCCAGCGTGAATACGCCATCATGGGGCGCACCAGCGGCACTTCCTTTGTAGACATCACCGACCCGGAGAATCCCGTTTACCTGGGCAACCTGCCCACCCATCAATTCAACTCCACCTGGCGCGACATCAAAGTGTACGCCAACCACGCCTTCATCGTCAGCGAGGCCAGCGGGCATGGGATGCAGGTGTTCGACCTGACCCAACTGCGTAACGTGGTCACGCCGCCGGTGGCGTTTAGCGCCAATACGCGCTATACCGGGTTTGGCAACGCCCATAACATCGTCATCAACGAAGAAACCGGTTTTGCTTACGCGGTGGGAACCAGCACGTGCAGCGGTGGGTTGCACATGGTCAACATCCAGAACCCCCTGGCCCCAACCTTTGCCGGGTGCTTCAGCGCCGACGGCTATACCCACGACGCCCAATGCGTCATTTACACCGGCCCAGACACATCACACCAGGGCAAGGAAGTCTGCTTTAACGCCAATGAGGACACGCTGACAATTGTAGACGTGACCAATAAGGCCGCGCCGATTCAGTTGTCGCGCACCGGCTATGCTGGCTCGCGCTACACCCATCAGGGCTGGTTGGATGAAAGCCAGACCTATTTTCTGATCAATGATGAACTGGATGAGCAGCAGTTGGGGCACAACACGCGCACCTACGTTTGGGATGTCAGCGATCTAGACGCCCCGCTGTTGCTTGGTAATCATACGTCCACTGTGCCAGCGATTGATCATAATTTGTACATCAAGGGGGATTATGTCTACCAATCGAATTATCGCGCCGGGCTGCGCATTTTGCAGGTGCATGATTATGCCAGCAACCAGCTAGAGGAAGTGGGCTATTTCGACATCTATCCCTTGAACGATAATCCCAATTTCAACGGGAGTTGGAGCAATTACCCCTATTTTGCCAGCGGCGTGGTGATTGTGAGCGGCATCGAGCAAGGCTTGTTCATCGTGAGGCCACAGCTTGAAGAGCCTACTACGAGTGGCGTGGCGCTCTCGCCGGCCGTTGCCGCCAGCGGCGCTCCTGGCAGTGAGGTGACGTACACGGTGCAGATCACGAACACGGGGTCTGTCTCCGACAGCTTCACTTTGGACATAACCAGCGATTGGACTGCCAGCCAATCCGCCTTTGTGCTGGCGTTGGATAGTCAAGCAAGCAGCGCGTTTACGGTGACGGTGCAGATTCCGGCCTCGGCATTGGCGGGGGAGAGTGACGTAGCGACGGTAACGGCCGTTTCCCACACCGACCCCACCGCCACCGCCAACACCCAACTCACCACCAGCGCGACAGCGGTCTACGGCGCGGCCGTATCCGGCGAGTCCGCCGGGGGCGGCGCGCCCGGCACATCCATCACTTATACGGTGCATCTGACGAATACCGGCAATATCAGCGAAACCTTTGCCTTGAGCGCGACGGGAACTGGGTGGGAAACGGCCGTTTCCCCCACCACCCTCTCCCTCCCGGCCAACGCCGCCGGGGATGCCTCGGTGATGGTCCACATCCCCCTCACCGCGACGGTTGGGTTGAGCGAAACGGCCGTTTTCCAGGCCGCCTCGACCACAGAGCCATCCGTCATCGTTGAATGGGAGGTAACGACAACGGCCGTTGGTCACGTCATCTTCTTGCCCACCCTCTACAACCAATACGCCGCTCCGCAAGAGATCGCCTGCATAGACGGCATGGCCGGCGAATATCCCTGCGCCAACGTCAACTTGCTTTCCTTCACCTCCCTCGCCGACCTGGGCGCAACCGCTGGACAAAAAGCGGCCAATCTCTGGGGCTGGACAGATCCGGAAGATAGCAGCGAATACGTCCTCTTGGGCCTGACCGACGGACTCGCCTTTATCAACGCCACCAACCCGCTCGACCCGCTCTTCGTCGGCTTCCTGCCCAACCAGACCATCACGAATCCCGTCAACTACCGCGACGTGAAGGTCTACCAACATTACGCCTTCATCATCGCCGATGAAAACAGCCAGCACGGGATGCAAGTATTCGACCTGCACCAACTACGCGGCCTCTCCGGTCCCCCTATCACCTTCAGCGCCAGCGCCACCTTCGACGAATTTGGCAACGCCCACAACATCTTCATCCACGAAGAAACCGGCTACGCCTACGTCGTGCGCAACACCGCGCCGATCCTGTGCAGCAGCGCCGTCTACATCATGGACATTCAAGATCCGCTCAACCCAGTCTTCGTCAACTGCTACAACGAAGGTGGCGCCGCCTCCGACACCATGTGCGTGCTGTATAATGGACCAGACGCCGCCTATCTCGGCCGCGAATTGTGCCTGGTCGCCAGCGACGACGAGATCATCCTGGCCGACATGACCGACAAAAGCGACCCCGCTACCCTGGCGATCCTCACCTATCCCGAAGTCCACCGCGCCCACCTGGCCTGGTTCACCGAAGACCACCGCTACTTTGTCTCCTCCGACATGAACGATGAGATGATGATGGGTTTCAACACGCGCATCTTCATCTGGGACGTGACCGACGTGGACGCACCGTTCTTGAAAAGCATCTACGTCGGGCCGACGCCAGCCAGCGACCACAACGTCTGGGTGAAGGGAGATTACGCCTACGTGGGCAATTTCCGCGCCGGGCTGCGGATTCTGGGCCTACACGACATCGAAAACACGAGCATGAGCAACGTCACCATCAGCGAAGCGGCCTATTTCGATGTGTACCCGGCCAACGATAACACCGGGCATATGGGTGGGGCCTGGGCAGTCTATCCTTACTTTCCCAGCGGCATGGTCGCTGTCAGCGACCGGGAGGCAGGGCTGTTTTTGCTGCGGCCGCTGCTCCCCTAACCATCAGACCTGACAGGTTTATTAGCGTGTCATGAAACGAGGAGCGACCTTGCTGCTGCTGATGCTGGGATGGGTGTGGGGGGCGATAACGGCCGTTACCGCCCCCCACACCCCCATCCTCTACGGCACCTTCCTGGGCGGAGAAGCCGCCGATTATGGCCGGGCCATCGCCACCGATCCGGCCGGCAACATCTACGTCACCGGCGAGACCCAATCCTTCACCTTTCCCGAAACCCGCTCCGCCCTGGCTCCCAATCACGGCATAGATGTCTTCGTCGCCAAATTCAACGCCGCCAGCGGCGCGGCCGACTACATCCTCTGGTTCGACGCCCTGGCCGAATTCGCCGAAGATTACGCCTATGGCCTGGCCGTTGGCCCCGATGGCAGCGCCTACGTCGTCGGCGACACCCGCTCCGACGATTTTTGCGCCCTCTTCGGCGACGTCCCCGGCTTCGACACAACCTACAACGGCGACGGCGACGCCTTCATCCTCAAGATCAAACCGGACGGCAGCGGCCTCGACTACTGCACCTTCATCGGCGGCAGCGAGGCCGACATCGCCCGCGCCATCGCCCTCGACGACGCTGGCAACGCCTACGTCGTCGGCGGCACCTGGTCAGACAGCGATTTTCCCATCACGGCCAACGCCTACAGCGCCAGCCACAACGGCCTGCGCGACGTTTTTGTGGTGAAAGTGGACCCGGCAGGCACACAATTACTTTATGCCACTTACCTCGGCGGCAGTGGGCAAGAAGAGGGGATCGCCATCGCCCTGGACGCGGCAAATCAGGCTGCCGTCACCGGCTGGACCTTCTCCGCCAATTTCCCCACCACCCCCCTGGCCTACGACGCCTCCCACAACGGCGGCGCCGACGCCTTTGTCGCCATCCTGAACGCGGCCGGATCAGAGCTGGTGGCGGCCACCTACCTGGGCGGCGCAGGAGATGACCGTCCCACCGGCATTGCTGTGGACGGGGCCGGAAACGCTTACGTCACCGGCTACACGTCTTCGCCCGCGTTCCCCACCACGCCAAACGCCTATGATCGCGCCCTCAATGGCCCGGTTGACGCCTTTGTTAGCAAGCTGACCCCAGATGGCCGCAGCCTGCTCTACAGCACCCTCTTAGGCGGCGCGGCGGAGGATTGGAGCAATGGCCTTCACCTGGCGGCGGATGGCAGCGTTTATCTGGCCGGCCGCACCTGGTCGGCCGATTTCCCGACCACGCCAGACGCCCTCAGCCCCTCTCTCAATGGCGGGCGTGATGGGTTTGTCGCCCGCCTCAGCGCCAACGGCCGTTCCCTGCTTTATGGCTCCTACATCGGCGGCAACAATTGGGACGAGGCGTTGGCAATCACCGGGCGCGACGGGGCGCTCTATCTCACCGGGGCTACGCGCTCGGCCGATTTTCCTATCACCCCAAACGCCTTCGCCGCTGACCTGGGCGGCGACTACGACATTTTCGTTTTCGCCTTCACCCCGCCTACACCCTCAACCTACACTCTGTACCTACCATTCGCCTCTGTGGTCCAAAGCCTACACCCTGTTTCCCAATAACGCTATCCGGCGGTACAATAGTGTGCATCATCATCAGTCGGAGCTGTAACGAAACTGAATGGATGCACCACCCCTCACCAGCCGGTTCACAAACCTTCTTGCCGATTTGTACCATAAACGGCATTTAGGGGGGTCACACGCGCAAGTTATCGCGGCCATGAACCAGTCACAAATGCGTTCACTGCCATTTGTCTATGGCAGCGTCGGATTTTTGTTTCTGGCCTACAGCCTGATCCAGGCGATCTTTCTTCAAGAACCGGGCATGGCGCTGCTTGTCGGCGTGGGGTTGGCCAGCGCCCTCTTTTTGTTTGTCATGTGGGCGCTCTTGCGGGGCCAGCGCTTCTCGCCAGGCCAGGCGGAATGGTTAGCGGCCGTTTTGGCCCTGGTCATTTTATTCAGCATCCAACTCCGCTTTTACCTGACGGCCGAGGCCAAACAGGCGGCCAATCTGGCCCTGTTTGTCTTTGCCATGAGCGTCTTATTCTTCACCACGCGCTGGTATCTTTTGATGATGGCGCTGGCTTTCGTCAGCCTGATCTACGGCCTGTTTGTCTACGCCGGTGGACAAGATTGGCAGTTCTTCGTGGTTGTCTTTTTAGCGGCGACGGCAACCGGGATGATCGCCCACGTGGGGCGGGTGCTGGCCTACGGCCGAACTGAGATGCTGCGCCTGAAAGAGCAAAGCCAGCGGCAAGAAATCGCCCGGCTTTATGCCGAGGTACAAACGCTGAACCAACACCTGGAAGCTAAAGTCGCCCGCCGCACCCAGGCGCTCCAGGAAGCGTACAGCCGCCTGGAAAAGCTGGACAAGACAAAAACAGATTTCATCACTATCGCCTCGCACGAGTTGTTGACACCGCTAACCATCATCAACCTGAACGCGCAGCAATTTTTAGATGATCCATTGATTCGCAGTAACCAGCAATATGCGGATTGGGCGCGGGGGATTGACCGGGGGGTTGTGCGGCTGCAAGAGGTGATCGGTAGCTTACTGGATGTGGCCCGGATTGACAGCGATGCGCTGGATTTGCAGTTTGCGCCGATAGATTTGCCCTTTTTGCTGCGGCAGGTGGGCAATCAATTCCGCAATCCGCTGGCTGAGCGGAAGCTGACGCTGCGCCTGGAGCCTATGGGCGATTTGCCGGAGATTGAAGGGGATCATGCGGCGCTGCAAAAGGTGTTCTATCAATTGCTGATGAACGCGGTGAAATATACGCCGGACGGGGGGGAGATTGTCGTTAACGGCCGTTCCACCCTCCACCATCACCAGCCCGCCATCGAAATCACCATCGCCGACAGCGGCATCGGCATAGACCCATCGGTCCAACCCTTCATCTTCGATAAATTCTTCCAGACGGGCGAAGTGATGCTCCATTCCTCCGGCAAGACCAAGTTTAAAGGGGGCGGCTCTGGCCTGGGCTTAGCCATTGTGCAGGGGATTGTGGAAGCGCATAACGGCCGTGTCTGGGTCGAAAGCGACGGCCTGGACGAAGCCAACTGCCCCGGCAGCGCCTTCCACATCCTGCTGCCGAGTCGGAGGCAGTTAGGGGTAGATAGTTGATAATTGGGAGTTGATAGCTCACTCCCAACTATCAACTATCTACTCTCGACCGGAACCCACCGCCGGTCCATCTTGCCGATGTAGCGCTCTTTGGGGCGGATGATCCGGCCGTTGGCCATCTCCTCGAAGCAGTGGGCCAGCCAGCCACCTGCCCGACCGACGGCGAAGGTGGGGGTGAAGAGTTCCGTACTCAGTCCCAGGCCGTGCAGCAGCAAGGCGGTGTAGAACTCCACGTTGGTCTGGAGATTGCGCCCCGGTTTGTATTCGGCGAGGAGGGAAACGGCCGTTCCCTCCACCTCCTTCGCCAACTCATACAGCGCCATATCCCCACCAGCGCGATATAGCCTCTCCGCCGCCGCCGCCAACACCTCGGCGCGCGGGTCGCGCACCTTGTAGACGCGGTGGCCGAAGCCCATCAGCCGCTCGCCGCGCTCAATCTTCGCCCGCAAATACCCCTCCGCCCGCTCCGCCTGCCCGATCTCAAAGACCATATCCAGCGCCGGGCCGGGCGCGCCGCCGTGCAGCGGCCCCTTCAACGCCCCCACCGCCCCGGTAATCGCCGAAACCAGGTCCGACTGGGTAGAGATAATCACCCGCGC
>CAYONK010000129.1:8627-9345 GCA_964405285.1 uncultured Ardenticatenaceae bacterium | reverse complement strand
ATTCAATCTCCAATCTCCAATCTCCCCTCCCCCCATGCCTGCTATTTCCATCATTATTCCGCACTTAAACGGCCGTCATCACCTCGACGACTGTTTTCACTCCCTGTGCCGCCAGACGTGGCGCGATTTCGAGGTGCTGCTGGTGGACAATGGCTCGACAGACGGCACGCAAGAATATGTGGCGGCCCATTACCGCGAAGTGCGGCTCATCCAACTGCCGGAAAACCGGGGCTTCACCGGGGCGTGCAACGCCGGTTTTGCCGCCGCCCAGGGAGAAATCATCATCCTGCTCAACAATGACACCGAGGCCGACCCCAATTGGCTGGCGGAGGTTATGGCTGCCTTTGAGCGACACCCAAAAGCGGGCAGCGTCGCCAGCAAGATGCTGCTCTTCGACCGGCGCGACCATTTCCACACGGCCGGGGACTATTACCGGCTGGACGGCATTCCCGGCAATCGGGGCGTCTGGCAGCAAGACGTGGGGCAATTTGACCGGGAGGAGATGGTTTTTAGCGCCTGCGGCGGCTCGTCGGCCTACCGGCGGGCAATGATTGAGGAGATCGGCTTTCTGGACGACGCCTTTTTCTTCTCCTGCGAGGATGTGGACCTGGGCTGGCGGGCGAATCTGGCGGGCTGGGAGGTGTGGTATGCGCCAACGGCCGTTATCTACCACAAACTCAAAGCCACCGGCGGCGCGGTGACGGGCAGCTACTACGAC
>CAYONK010000129.1:0-8617 GCA_964405285.1 uncultured Ardenticatenaceae bacterium | reverse complement strand
CTCATCTGGAAAAACTACCCATCCAGCCTGCTGCGGCAACACTGGCGGCTGATCCTCCGCGCCCAACTGACCATCACCAGGGAAGCCTTGCGCCATTGGCGCGGCGCGGCGGCCCGCGCCCGGCTGCGCGGCCAGTTGGCCGGGTTGTGGGGCATTTTTAAGATGTGGCCCCGGCGCAAGCAAATTCAAGCAATCCGCCGGATAGATGACGATACCCTGACGGCCCGCCTGACGCCGGTTGACGCCCCTGGGGAGGGCGGGTAAGATTGCCCCTATCGGCCGTTTTCAGTATACAGTTTACAGAATGGCCGAAAACTGACTATGGAACAGAGCAACGACGAGATGCAACCTTATTTATCTGTCATCATCCCCGCTTATACGGAAGAAAAGCGGATTGGCAGGACGTTAACGGCCGTTTACGACTACCTCTCCGCCCAACCCTTCACCTGGGAAATTTTAGTAGCCCTGGATGGCCCAACAGACGGCACGCTAGACATCGTGACCGCCTTCGCCCAGGGCAAAAGCGGCGTGCGTTGGATTGACCGCCAGCAAAACCGGGGCAAGGGCTACACCGTGCGCCAGGGGATGCTGGCCGCCAGCGGCAAAATCCGCCTCTTCACCGACGCCGACAACTCCACCGACATGGCCCACTTCGACAAAATGAAGCCGCTTTTTGAGCAAGGCGCAAACGTCGTGATCGCCTCCCGCGACGGCAAAGACGCGCCGGCCGCCCGTCAATCCATCCCGCAGCCCTGGTACAAGCGCTTTCTGGGCAACGCCGGTAATTTGTTCATTCAGGTGATGGTCGTGCCCGGCATTTGGGATACGCGCTGCGGCTTCAAGGCGTTCTCCGCTGAAGCGGCGCAGCAGGTATTCGGCGTCGCCCGCATGGATGGCTGGAGCTTCGACGATGAATCGCTGGCCCTGGCCCGCCGCTTCGGCTACCCCATCAAAGTGATCGCCGCCGACTGGACCGACGCCGAGGGAACCCACGTGCGTAAACTGGATTATGTGAAAAACATCTGGGAAGCGGTGAAAATCCGCTGGTTCCTCCTCACCGGCAAATACAACCAACCGGCGGAGAAGATGGACCTGTCTACTGTAACCATTACTTCGGGATAATTGTCAATTGTTAATGGTCAATGGTCAACGGAGCCAATTGACAATTGACGATTGACAATTGACCATTTCTTCATGGGCACGCTGGAGTTGGAAACGGCCGTTTTCACCACCACCCGCCTCCCCCACATCGCCGGGCTGGACGAGGCGGGGAGGGGGGCGTTGGCCGGGCCGGTGGCCGCCGCCGCCGTCATCCTCCCCCTGGACAACCCCGACGCCCTGGCCGCCTTGAGCGCGGTCAAAGAGTCCAAGCAGCTCACCCCGGCGCGGCGCGAAGCGCTCAACCCCCTCATCTTGCAACACGCCCTGGCCTACGGCATCGGCCTGGAACCGGCCGAAGTGATTGACGAAATCGGCATCATGGCGGCGACGAAGCGGGCGATGGCGACGGCTGTTGCCCAACTCAATCCCCCCGCCCAATACCTGCTCATAGACGGCCGCATCCGCCTGCAAACCATCCCCCTGCCGCAAAAAGCCATCGTGCGCGGCGACGACCTGAGCCTAAGCATCGCCGCCGCCTCGATCCTGGCGAAAGTGACCCGCGACCGGTTAATGGTGGAATTAGACCCCTTCTATCCGCAATACAATTTTCTGCAACACAAGGGATACGGCACCGCGCAGCATCTGGCGGCGCTGGCGCATTTTGGCCCCTGTCCGGTTCACCGCCATAGTTTTGCGCCGATAAAACGGCCGTTGGTGTAAAAATAAGTCACTTATTCATGTGCTGTTTAGTAGAAAGCGTTCAGACCTGACAGGTTTTTTCTCGTTCAATGAGGCAGCGCCTGAGGCCAAAACCTGTCAGGTCTTTGGTATGGCTGAACGCTTACACCGCGGCGCGATTCAATCCGGAGAGAGCTGGTTGACTGACAAATTTCAGATTGATACCGTGGTTAGATAAGTTTTGTCAGTCAATCAGCCGGAGAGGGTTAGTAGTTGCGCTGTTTAAGGGATACACAGCAATGGTATTAAACGATTCTTTGAGCGAAACGGCCGTTCTCCCCTATCTCCCTACCCGCTGGATTGGCCGACACTACCACTATTACGAGACCATCACCTCCACCAACGACCGGCTGAAGGAGAGGGTCGCCCAAGGCGATGCGCAGCAGCCGCCCGCCGGGACGCTGCTTCTCGCCAATTACCAGAGCGCCGGACGCGGTCGCCTGGATCGGCGTTGGGAGTCGCCGCCGGGTGTGTCGCTGATGTCCTCGCTGCTGCTCCGTCCTGATTGGCCCGCGCAGCAGTTGCTCTGGCTGACGATGCTGGCCAGCCTGTCGGCCTGTGAAGCGGCTGAAGCGCAGGTAGAGATGGAGTTGGGCGTGAAATGGCCGAACGATTTGATGCTGCGCCAGGATGGAGCCTGGTTTAAGTGGGGTGGTTTGTTGTTGGAGGGGAGTGTGGGGCAAAACGGCCGTTTACAACATGTCATCATCGGCATGGGGCTAAACGTCAACCTGTCGGCCGCACAACTGCCGGAAGGTATCACGCCCGTCAGTAGTCTGGCGTTGGCCGCTGGCCGCCCGCTCGACCGGCGGGCGCTGCTCTTCGACATCTTGGCGCGTCTGGAAGCCGGTTATGAGCGGGCCGACGCGGGCCAATCGCCGCAGTCTGCCTGGCGCAGCCGCCTGATCACCCTGGGGCAGCCTGTCACCGTCTCGCAGCCGGGCCAGCTACCGCTGACGGGGCTGGCCTATGACGTAGATGCGTGGGGCCAATTGCTCGTGCGAACGGCAGCGGGGCAGATAGAGACAATCGCTGCCGGGGACGTGTCGCTGCGTTAAGAGAAACGCGGCGCGAGCAGCTTGCCCGCATCGGCAGGCAAGACGCCTGAGTCCCCAAATCAATTCGATCTACTGAGAATACCATTGACATTTAGCATTATGTCGGGTAGCCTACCAGAGGATAAACATTGTTCGCTGACACTGGACTCATGATATTAGGAGAGGAGGTTGAGCATGGCAAATGATTTCCGTGATTTTGATGATGACCCATTTGAGGAAACGCCCGACTGGCTGTTAGATGACGATCTGGTTGGCAGCGATCTGGTGGAAACGGCCGTTGACAACGAAGACGAATTCGACCAACTGCGCCGTAAAAGCGCTCGCTCTGGCGACCTGGATGATGAAACGGTCACAGAGGCGGAGTCGGCCGAAACCCGGAGGTCCGGCGGCGCTTTTGCCTGGAGTAATTTCACGCCAGGGCAGCGGTTGGTGCTGGCCTTCCTCATTATCCTGGATATTATCGCTATCGCTTTTGTGGTGTTATTGTTCGCTGGCTTTTTTTAGCGCGGCTTCCACAGCCCCTAAAGTTTGCCGGATGAAACAGAAGGCGGGACTGATCTGTTGTTGATCAGTCCCGCCTTCTGTTTGTCGTTCGGCTACCTTGTTTTATTCGTAGCGGAAGCGGCCAATCCCGACGATGAAGAAAAGGAGCGCGAAACCGCACAAAACGGCCGTTTCCAACCACACGTCCCCCACACCCCCGCCTCGCATCACCAGGTCCGTCAGCCCGCGCATCGCCCAGGTTGTGGGCAAAACGTGCGCCGCCGTCTGCGCCCCCGCCGGAAATAGCTCCAGCGGGAACCAGCAGCCCCCCAGCAGTGCCATAGACATGCCCAGCATAATACTCAGATTGCTCGCCTGCCCCTCCGTGCGGACAAACGTCCCCAGCATCACGCCAAAGGCCACCGCCGCCAACCCAAAGGAAAGCAGCACCAGCGCCAACCCCAGCGGCGATTGCCCCCAGTTCACCCCCATCACCACCAGGCCAAAGCCGACCAACACCGCCATCTGCACAATGGCCGCCCCATACTGCCCGGCGATTGTACCAAGCAAGAAGGTGGCCTGCCGCGTCGGGGTGACGAACAGACGGCGCAGCGTGCCCTTATACCGCTCGTAGGCGAAGATGCCCGACGTGCCCAACAACGGGATGAAAACCCAGGTGATGAGCTGCCCGGCCGATTGGTGCGCCGCCTGATTCCAGCCGGTCGCCTCCACCAGCGCCCGCTCCGGTTGGGTGACAATCAGCCGCGTGGGAGCCTGCGCTAATTCGGCACGGGCCAGTTCCGCGCCTTGCCGGAAATAGGCTATTTTGGCCGTGTCGTCGGCGAAGGGGGCGATTTGGTCCGCTTCGCCCAGACTGGTTTGCGCGGCCAGCCAGGGGCGGCTGATGTCGCCAACGGCCGTTTCCACCGCCCGCCCGGCAATCACCGCGTTATTGTTGTTGGGCAGTTGGTGGAGGGTGAGAACGGCCGTTTCCCCCGCCAGCACCGCCTCGCCAAACCCCTGTGGCACAATCAACAAAGCCGCCGCAAACTTGTCGGCAAACAAAGCCTCCGCCTCAACCCGCTCTCGTTCCTCAACCCGCACCGCGTCCGACTCCGCCAGCGTTGCCAGCAGTGCCTCCGCCGGTTCGCTGGCATCCTCTCGCACCACCAGCAGGGCGATGCGGCCGTCCACCGGCTCGCTCTGCCCCGCGCCAATGCCGCCACTCAACAGCACCGTAAAAACGATGGGCAAAATCAAAAAGAAAAGTAGTTCAGACCAACTGGAAAAGCGAATAATCGTATCTTTCCAGGCAATTGCTGTGATTTTTTGTAACATGGAAACCTCGAAGGAGTTGATAGTTGATAGTTGGGAGTTGATAGCGCCGCTCCCAACTCCCAACTATCAACTCCCAACTACTAATTGATTCATCCGCCGCTGAAAGATGAAGGCGGCGATGGCGAAGAGAATGGCGGCCATGACGAGCAGGGCGGCCAGGTCTGGCAAGATGTCGGCGAGAGTGCCGCCCTGGGCCAACGCGCCGAAGCCGCTGATCGCCCAGGCGTTGGGCGTGATTTTGCCCAATTGGGTGACGAAACCGCTGGGCGGCAGGGTGACGAAACTGCCGCCGATGATGCCGAAGGTGAGCATGATTGCCGTGCCGTAATTGGCGACCTGATTCGGCCGTTTGGCGACCGAAGCCAGCAGCAAGCCCCAGCCAGTGGCCGCCAGCGACACGCAGATGATCAGCAGGACTACGCCGGGCGTGTTGCCCCAGCGCAAGCCAAAAAGCAGGGCGCTGGCGACGATCAGCACGCTCACCTGGGCCGCCCCGGTGAGGAAGATGCCCACCACTTTGCCGCCCATCACTTGCGCCCCAGAGGTGGGCGAGGCGAGCAGGCGGGCCAGCGTGCCGCGATCCCGTTCCGCCAGGATGCTGCGGCCGCCCAGGGAAACGGTGTACATGAGGAAGGCGACGGCCATGCCAGGGGCGATGAAGGCCAGCGGATTGGTCTCGGCGCTGACTTCGGCCGCGCCGACGTGCTCGATCTGGATGATGGCGGCGCGTTCGCCGATTTGGGCGAATTGCTGTTCGCCCATCGCTTGCCCGATGGCGATCATTTCGGCTATGTCGCTTGGGTTCAAACGGCCGTTCATCACCAACTGCGCCATCGAAACGCTGACGCTGGTCAGGCTGCTCTCGACCTGGCTGATGAAGCCTTCCACCACGCTACCCACCACGCCCGCGCTGATGGGGCGGGATGGATTGGCGTACACTTCGATGGCCGCCGCTTCGCCCACTTGCCCGGTCTGGCTGTCTGGCAGCGCCCCGGCGCTAAAACCGGCCGGGATGATGACGACAGCGGCCACCCGGTCGTCGTCTACCTGTTGGCGGGCGGTTTCGGGGGAAACGGCCGTTTCCGGTTTCATCAGTGTCGCCAGTTCATCGCTGTAAAACAGCTCCACCAACGCCTCGCCCAACGGCCCTTCGTCCAGGTTCACCAGGATGACCGGGATGTCGCCCAGGCCGCTGCTGCGGCCATCGCGGGCAAACGCCCCCGTCACCAGCCCCAGCCCCAACGTCAGCACAAAAGGCGCGGCCAGCATCAGCGCCAGCGCCCCTTTGTCTTGGAACAGAATAATCAGGTCTTTCCAACCGATTACGAGTATCTTTTTCATGGGTTTACCCTCTCAGACCTGACAGGTTTCCGAAAACCTGTCAGGTCTTGCCGGTCTTAATCGCGCAGCGCCCGGCCGGTCAGGTGGAGGAAGACGGCCTCCAGGTTTGGCTCTTCGATATCTATGGAGCGGATGGGCAGCCCGGCGGCGTTGGCTTTGCCGACGACGGCCGGCAGCGCCGTCACCGCTTGCTTTACCGACAGCACAATCTCGTCGTTGAGCGAGTTGGCGGCCAGCACGCCTTCAATCCCGGCGAACATCTCCGCGTGACCGTTGGCTGCGTGCCCTTCGCCGAAGTGGAGACGCAGGCTTTCCTGCTGCCCCACCACCTGCTTCAGTTCGGCTTGCGTACCCAGGGCGATGAGACGGCCGTTATCAATAATGCCCACCCGGTCCGACAAATCCTCTGCCTCTTCCATGTAGTGGGTGGTGTAGAGGACGGTCATCCCCTGTTCGCGTAGTTCTTTCACCATGTCGAGGATGCGGCGGCGGCTTTGCGGGTCAATACCCACCGTCGGCTCGTCCATGAAGAGCAGCTTGGGTTTGTGCAGCAGCCCGACGGCGATGTTGATCCGCCGCTTCATGCCGCCGGAGAAGGCGCCGATGCGGTCGTTGGCCCGCTCGGTCAGGTTGACTTGTTCCAATACTTCGTCAATGCGCTGCTTGAGGGGTTGGCCGCTCATGTTGTACATCCGCCCCCAGAAGGCCAGGTTCTGCCGCGCCGTCAAATCATCGTACAGGGCGATCTCCTGCGGCACGACGCCGATGATCTGGCGGATGGCCAGGCTGTCGCGGGGGATGGCGTAGCCTTCGATGGTCGCTTCGCCGCCGCTGGGGGCCAGCAGGCAGCTTAACATGGAGATGGTGGTGGTTTTGCCCGCGCCGTTTGGCCCAAGCAGGCTGAATATCTCGCCGCGCAGGACGTTGAAGGAGATGCCTTTGACGGCTTCGTTGTTGCCATAGGACTTGCGTAAATCTTTGGTGATGAGGATGGGTTCAGACATGTTACCTCCGGTTGTTGGCGGCTGGTTGCTGGTTGCTGGTGGCCGGTGGCCGGTTGCCGGTTGCCAGTGGCCGGTTGCCGGTACTTGACACAGGCCACTTGCCACAGGCCACTTGCCACTTTCTCTTAGAATACCGGAGGGAGGGGGAAAGGGGATGTGCCGGAAGTCACGCGCCGGTCACGTTGGGGAGTATGACGGGGGGAATGATGAATGATGAATGATGAATGGTTCCGCATTCATCATTCATCATTCATCCTTTCTTTACGGGATGAATTGCATCTGGCGGAGGAGCCAGTCGCCGCCCCACTGCCACATGAAGAAGAGGAAGCCGCAGCAGCAGCAGAGCATCAGAGTGAGGACGCCTGCCAGGATGCCGACGACTCGTTTGGTGGTCATGCCGCCGGTTTTTTGCGGTGGGGGTGGGGCGTCTGATTTGGCGGAGATGACGCGGGGTGCGGCTTTGGGTGGCGGCGGAGGCGTGCGGCGGATGATTGGCTCTTCGTCTAGTTCGGGGAATTCGGGTAGGTCGGGCAGGTCGAAATCGGCCGCATCGGGTACGGGGATTTCTGGGAGGTCGGGGTAGGCGGGCAGGTCGTCGAAGTCGGGGGGGAGCATGGGGTCGGCTGCTGCTGCTGCTGCTTCGCTTTCGAGTTCGGGTGCGGTTGGTTCGTCGGGAACAACGGCCGTTTCCTCCACCATCACCACTTCCACCTCCTCCAACTCTGGCGCGGCCCACGCGGGGGCTTCTGCCGGTTCCGGCGGGACGATGATGGTGGCGGGGGCGGCGGGTTGCTCAACGGCCGTTTCCCCCGCCACAAACAGCAGCGTCACATTGCTGCCCAGCGCAATCTCCTGTCCCGGTTGCAGCGGGACCGGGCCGCCAGCGATGAGTTGGCCGTCCACGTAGGTCCCGTTGGTGCTGCCCAGGTCTTCTAGCTCATAGCCAACGGCCGTTTCCACCAGCCGGGCGTGCTGCCGCGAAAGCTCCGGGTCATTGATCGTCACATCGGCCATCGGATCACGCCCGATGGTAGTGATGACCGAGGTCAGAGGAAATTCCTGGCCCTCATTCGGACCTCTGCGGATAATCAGTTGGTAGGTTTTGTTTAACACGGCCGTTTTCCTTTAGGCGGTTGGTTGCTGGTTGCTGGTAGTTGATGATTCGATTTTATCCGAAGAGTTGGCAAGGGGCGAAAACAGTTAACCGTTAACCGTTGACTGTTAACTGTTCATTGTTTTCTTCCGCAACAGCCTCGGCAGCGACTTGGCCGCCTGGATGTCCAGGGCGTAGACCAGGGCGATATACCCGCCCATCCCGGCCAGACCGCCTAGCAATACCAGGAGGATGCGCCCGGCGAAGGTGGCAGCGGGCAGCAGCGGGCCGAACAGGAGCAGGATGGCGTAGGCCGCGCCTCCGGCGGCCAGCGCGGCCACCAACGATTTCAACGCCGAGGGGACCAATCCCAGGCCGCGCAGCCCCTCTAGCGAGCGGTTGAGCAGCCAGATCATGATCAGGGTGTGGACGATGTGTTTCACGGCGTCGGCGACCATCAG
>CAYONK010000128.1:0-9351 GCA_964405285.1 uncultured Ardenticatenaceae bacterium | reverse complement strand
AAAAAGTCAGGACTTTTTAGCGCAAAAGTCCTGACTTTTTGGTCTCATTCAAAAACAAATCCTACCGCTTCTCAAACTTTGCGCGGTTCAACATCTGCTTGAACTCCGCTCCTGGCGTAAAGCGCACCGCCACCCGTTTGATTTTGTGCATGGATACCTCTTCCATCTTGTCCGAACCTTCCGCGTTAATCGTCAGGCGGAACGTGCCAAAGTCGCCCAGGTCCACAATATGTCCGGCGGCCAATGCCTCCGGGATCAGCGAGAGCAAAACCTCCATAGACGCGGCCAGGTCAGCGGCGCTGAGCGTAGAAATCTGCGCGCCCTTTTGCGCCAGGCTGCGCTGATTGGTCCGCCCCGTGCTGTTCAGCACCGGATAAAATTTGGGCGGCGCTTCCGGATCGCGCGGGTTTTTGCGAGAAACGATATTGTATTTAACGGCCATGAGAATACCTCCCTGTTGGATATTGGCGGCGTCGAAGGATAGGTGTGCATCCAATTTCGGAGCATCACCCCTTCGGACGCCAGAAATAAATAATGGGCTACCTGTGTTTATTCATCGAGGTTCCCGTTACGCTTGTCCACCAACCGCTGCGACTAAGCGGCTGTTGGCTGGTATAAAAATTTTAAGAGAGACCGGCCGAATGTCAATCCGTTAGCGGCAAACCCGTACCAATGTCCTATTTACCCGGTGGCAGACCTGGGCAACCGCCGCGCTCAGGATATAATCACGGTCGTTAACAGCCAAGCAAATCGCCAAGAATCTTCTAAATAACTCCGGGAGCAACACCATGAGCAAACTCATTTCTCATCTCAATACCCGCACTGACGAATATGCCGCCAACCGCGCCGCCATGCAAAGCCTGGTGGACGAACTCAACCAACGTCTGGCCGTCGTCCGCGCCGGGGGCGGCGAACGAGGCGCCGCCAAATTCCGCGAACAAGGCAAACTGCTGCCCCGCGAACGGCTGGAACTGCTGCTCGACCCCGGAACCCCCTTCCTGGAACTCTCTCCCCTGGCCGCCTGGGAGATGTACAACAACGAATCCCCCTCCGCCTCCAACATCACCGGCATCGGTGTCGTCGGCGGGGTGGAGAGCCTGATCTACGTCAACGACGCCACCGTCAAGGGCGGGGCGGTCTACCCGATGAGCCTGCACAAAACCCTGCGCGCCCAGGCCATCGCCGCCGAAAACCGGCTGCCCTGCATCGCCCTGGTGGAATCGGCCGGGGCCAACCTGCTCTTTCAAGACGAAATCTTCATCCTCGGCGGGCGCAGCTTTGCCAATCAGGCCCGCATGTCGGCGCAGCGCATCCCGCAGATCGCCCTGGTCTTCGGCAGTTCCACCGCTGGCGGGGCCTACGTGCCCGGCATGAGCGACTATGTGGTGATGGTGCGTAAGCAGGCCACCGTCTACCTGGGCGGCCCGCCGCTGGTCAAAATGGCGACCGGCGAGATTGTAGATGACGAGACGCTCGGCGGGGCGGACATGCACGCCCAAATCTCCGGCGTCAGCGACTACACCGCCGAAAATGACACCGATGCGCTGCGGATCGGCCGGCTGATCATGCAGCAGTTGCAGCAGCCCAAGCCCGCGCCCAACCTGGCCCGCCGCCAATCCCCCGAAGAGCCAGCCTACGATCCGGACGAACTGCTCGGTATCATCCCGGCCGACAGCAAAATCCCCTTCGACATCCGCGAAGTGATCGCCCGGCTGGTGGACGGTTCCCGCTTTTTAGAGTTCAAGCGGGATTACGGCGCGTCGCTGGTGGTGGGCCACGCGGCGATCAACGGCTGGCCGGTCGGCCTCATCGCCAACAACGGCATTTTGTTCTCTGAGGAGGCCAACAAAGCGGCGCAGTTCATCCAACTGTGCAATCAGCAGCGCACCCCTATCGTCTACCTGCAAAACATCACCGGCTTCATGGTGGGCACAAAGTATGAGCGGGAGGGCATCATTAAACATGGCAGCAAGATGATCAATGCCGTCGCCACCTCCAGCGTGCCGCAGTTCACCGTGATCGTGGGCGGCTCTTATGGGGCGGGCAATTACGCCATGTGCGGCCGGGCCTATGACCCGCGCTTCCTCTGGACCTGGCCGAACAGCCGCATCGCGGTGATGGGGGGCGAGCAGGCGGCCGGAGTGCTGGCGATTGTGCAGGAGGAGCGGGCGCGCAAGAAGGGGGTGGAGCCGGACGCCACCGCCATCCAGATGATGCAGATGATGACCCGGCAGAAGTTTGAGAAGGAATCTTCGCCCTATTATGCGACGGCGCGGCTGTGGGATGATGGTATTCTGGACCCGCGCGACACGCGGCAGGCGCTGAGCGTGGGGCTTTCGGCGGCCAATAACGTGGATTTTGTGACGGCGGGGCAGCCGCATTACGGGGTGTTTCGCATGTAGGGGAATGGAGCAGGTCTAGGGAGTGTTCGCGCTTTCAACAAGTGACAAATGTAACGAAAAGTGATTGACGAATGCAACTATATATGTTGCTGCGAAATGTGTTACAAAGCAGTTACTTATTTTCCTGTGGCATAGTCTAGTCGCATTTCTCTACCATAGAAAGATTGTGCCAACTTGTTGCAAGGGGGCAGCATGAACACCTTTGTTAAAGCAAACCGTATTCAGCGTTTTGGCTGGGTTGTCCTGGCGTTTGTCATGACGATAACGGCCGTTTATCTTTCCAGTCATTGGGTCAGTCTGGCGGCAGCTCAGCCAGAACCGCAAACAACCGGTAATTACGCATTCATCACCCTGTCCAGTAGCAATCAGGTGGCGGTCGTCAACACCACCACCAATGCCCTGGTGTCCACCATTGACACGGCTGCATCCGGTTGTTTCTTTCCCTGGCGCGCCGCCATTACCCCGGATGGGACGAAGGTGTATGTGGGTTGCTACAGTTCAAATAATGTTCTGGTCATTAACAGCAACACGTTCACTATCCTTCAAGTCATCGGATCGCTTCCTCAAGCGGATGACATTGCCTTCCGGCGTGATGGGCAATATGCTTTTATCGGCAGCCGCTCTACAAGCCAGGTGACGGTCGTGGACACCACCAGTTATTTTCAACTGCCTGTTCAGACGAACGGGAATACGCGCAGTCTGGCGGCCCATCCGTTCCTGGATCTGATTTACATCACTTCTGGCGCAGGTGAAATTTTGATCCTGGATAGCGTAACGTTCAGTCTGGTTGGCAGCATTGACGTGGTGGGTGAACCCTGGGATGTGGTTGTATCACCTGATGGTCAGCGGCTTTATGCTGGCGACCGCTGGGGACAGGGGCTTTCGGTGGTTGATCTGGAAACAAACAGTGTTGTCGCTGTGGTGAATGAGGGGGTCGCGATAACCGGTTTGGACATTTCACCCGATGGCTCGACTCTTTACGCCGGCCGGTTGGCTTCTGGCGTGTCGGTCATTGACACCACAACCTTTCAAGTTACGCCTGTGGCAGTGGGTGGGCAGGCGTGGGAAACGGCCGTTACCTGCGATGGCAGCAAATTATACGTGGGCAGCACGCAAGATTTCGTGCCCATTGTGGACACCTCCACCCTCGTGGTGGTCAACCTGCCCATGCCCGGTTACAGCGCGCGCGGCATCGCCATCTGCCCGCAGTACGTGGGCGACGGGGTCATTCTCTTCCCCAAAACGCAGCAGAAGCAGGGCGCTTTAGGCGCAATCATCACCTATACCACCACCTTGCGTAATGAAACAGGACAAACCGACAGTTTTGGGCTGGCGTTGGATGGACACACCTGGCCAACTGAACTTTCGACGTTATCCCTCGGCCCGTTGGATCAAGGTGACGCGGCTACGTTTGTAGTTACGGTGACGGTTCCCGGCGGAGCCAATTGGTATGACAGCGACATGGTGGCTGTCACAGCTACGTCTGTGACCAGCCCGACGGTGTATAGTGAAACGGCCGTTCTCACCACCGAAGCCTACGCGCCACCACAAATCGGCGTCACCCCGGATTCCCTGAGCAGCACTCAGTTGGTTAACAGCCAGGTGACACAAACATTGACGATTAGCAATGGGCATGGCGTCACGCTGACTTATGACCTCAACATCTTTTATGGCGTGGCCACACCAACACGTCAATCAGGTCCGCAGGCTCCTCCGACCGCAGTTTGGCCGCCATCAGTAAATAAACTTCTGTCAGAACCTTTACCAGCACCGGAAACGGCCGTTTCCCTCACTAACCTGGTCACAATTCTCACTGATCCCCTGGGTGATGGCGGTCCGGCTGACGTAGTAGAGGTGCGGGCAGAAAGCACCGGAATGGCCGTAACCATGCAGCTTCTCTTTGCCCCAGGTGTTATCCCGCAAAATGTCGTTGGCTATATCTTCCTAGATATAGACCAGAACCCGGATACGGGAGCTGATCCTGTGAGTTGGTTGGGATCGCCAACTCAGGATGTTGGTATTGAGTATTACGTTAACCTTTTTAACTCCCCTATACCTTTTAGCGTCTATCGTAGCGACGGCTTCCTCATGGGCAGCATTACGCCAACCTACGCACCTGGTTCTGTTCAATTCACTATTCCACTGTCACACTTGGGCGACGACGATGGGAACATGAACGTGGCAATAGTCCTCGGCGATTGGGCTGAGCCTACTGAATGGGTTCCCGATGTGGGTCACGGTGTTATTGGTTCTGGCGGACAATATGAATGGTTGGTGGTTCACCCGCCGAGTGGCGCTGTTTACAGCAATAGCAGTGACACGATCACTGTTACTTATGATAGCAGTGGCTTGCAGCCCGGCATCTACCCTGCCACAATTCGCGTGCAAAGCAACGACCCTGTCAGCACATTGATACCTGTGCCTGTTTCTCTAACTGTCGAACCCACTGCCAGCATGGGGTGGGTAGAAGGGTACGTCACCGACGGCCGTTTCAACACCCCACTACAGGCCACTATCACCGCCGAGGGACAGCCCTACACCATCACGGCCGGTCTGGACGGCTACTACAAGCTGTGGCTAGAGGCTGGTAGTTACGATTTGCACATTTCCGCCCCCGGCTATGTCTCGCAGCAGCCCCCTGTTACCATCATCGCCCAACAAGGCACAACTCTGAACGTGGCCCTGGTCGAAGATGTGCCGGTCTTCGGCCTTTCCCCGGAAGCTATCAGCGTCAGCCACTACGTGGGCGACGTAACAGACGAGACGATGACGCTGGACAATAGCGGCCCGGCCGAGATGAGCTTCGCCATCCGCGAGCGAGACACCACCTCCGGGTTGGCTCTGCTGGCTCCCTATGCCCGCAGCGCAGCGGAACAAGCCGCTTTGCTGGCGGAAAAGATGGCCGGAGACGAAAATAATGAAGGCGCGCCGACCATCGCATCCATCCCGGTTCACGCCTTTGCCAGCCTGCAAGGCAGCACCAATCTGCTCGCCTGGACGCGCTACACGGACTATTACCAGGAATATACCAACTCCCTCAACGCCATCGCCCAATACACGACCTTCAACCTGACGGAAACAGACACAGAAGACCCGGCCATCTTAGCGGCGCTGTTAGCAGCGGCCGACGTCTTCCTGATCCCGGAACAGGAAGGCACCTATGGCAGCTATCTATCCACCCTGGGGCAAACCTGGGCCGACGCGCTGCAAACGTTTGTCAACCAGGGGGGCACGATTGTGTTGCTTGACTTCTGCAATGAAACCTTCCGACTGTTGCAGGGGGCTGGTCTGGTTGATATGCAGTTCAGTAATTGCACCAGTTATTCCACGCTAGAAGTTGTCAATAGTGAACACCCCCTGGCTGAGGATGTGCCGTCTACTTTTTACGCCTTGGATGGTATCGGAACTTATGTGGTTAATGATGGGGAAACCGTTGTTAAACTGCCATATTCAAATGATACGGTCGTCCTGGCTAAAGATGTGGGCGTCGGGCATGTGGCAGTGATCGGCTTTGACTATTATTCCTACAACGACGACATGGCTCGCATTTTGGCCAACGCGGTCCAATGGTACAGCAGCGACGTTCCCTGGTTAACCACGACACCGGTGACAGGGACTGTGCCAGGTTATGCTGCGCTAGATGTGGCGGTATCGTTGGACGCGACCGGTTTACAACCGGGGCTGTATACGGCCAACCTCATCATTGATACCAATGATCCCCACACACCCACCCAGGTTTTACCGGTGAGCATGGAGGTGCTGCCAACGACAACGATGGGACAGGTGACAGGCGCAGTGAGCGACGCCTGGACGGGAGACCCGCTGACGGCTACGGTGCAACTTGAGGGCGTCCACACGTTGACAGCCGATCCTGCCTACACCATCTGGGCCGAAGCAGGGACGTACACGTTAACCGCCTTCGCTTCCGGATACATGACAGAGACCGTGACGGTGGTGATCCCGGCCGATGGGTTGGTGACGCAAAATCTGGCGCTGGTCCCAGCCCAACCGCGTCTGGAAGGGCTGCCGAATAGTGTGTCGGCAACGGCCGTTGTCGGCCATACCGCTACCCATTCCTTCACTCTGGCTAACACCGGACCACTGCCCTTGAACTTCGCCTGGCATGAGATCGATCCTACTGCCCGCTCAGGCAAGGCCGTCAACGATTTAGCCGGAAAAAGCATCCTGATAGATCTCTCCCGTGGCGGTACTGGTCAGTATAATTTCCTGTTTCTCGTTCAGGACATCACAGCCGCCGGTGGCGTGGTTGTTGAGAACTACAGCAATCCCATCACCGCCGACATATTGGCTCCTCATGACGTGTTGTGGGTAAACTGCTGTGGTTATACACAATGGACGACCACAGAACTGGCGATCATCTCCAACTGGTTACAGCAAGGAGGCGCGCTGTTCCTTTATGGAAGTGGAGAAACCAACACTGCCCAACTGGCTAATCTGTTTGGGATCGAGTATCAGTGTTGTTATTACTTTAATGGGTATACAACAAATATCCTGCCGCATCCCACCACAGAAGGCATCAGCACTGTTTACGTTGAATCTGCCTATAACGTTCTAACTCATACACCTGCTGCCGCTGTCCTGGTCTTTGATTCGTCTGGTTCCTATCCGTTGGCTGTGGCCCAGGAAGAAAATGGGGGGCGTATTGTCGTGGTGTCTGCCTACACTTTCTATGATTGGTCCATTAACGCCGCCGACAATCGGGCTTTTGGCTTAAATATCATGAATTGGCTGGCTTCTCCAATGTATACAGAGGTGCCCTGGGTAAGCACGGAACCGGTCACGGGCACAATTCCTGCTTATGCCGACCAGCCTTTCACAATGACTTTCGACGCCACCGACCTGGCCCCCGGCGTTTACGAGATGATGCTGGTGCTGGAACACAATGACCCGGCGCATGGTCCCACGCTTTCTATTCCTGTCACGTTGGAGGTGGTGGAGCAGGAATCGGCCGTTTCCGTCGTCGCCGATACGCTAGAGCAAACGGCCGTTCCCGGCCAAAGCGCCAGCTACCAAATTGTCATCACCAACGAGGGGAATGCGCCGGACAGCTTCACCATCGCTGCCCAAAGCGAATGGACAAGCACCCTCTCGGCCGCAGATACCGGTCTGCTGGCGGCTGGCGAATCCTTCACGCTAACGGTGACGGTGGAAGTCCCGGCCACAGCAGCGAACAACAGCAGCGACGCAGCAACCATCTCTGTCACTTCCGTCTTTGATCCAACCGTCGCCCAAACCGTCACCCTGACCACCACAGCTCTGATGGTGACTTATAAGGTATATCTGCCGCTCGTCATACGGTAAGATGCAGCGGGGAGGGAAACGGCCGTTTCCCTCCCCATTCTCATTCACCCCTCCCCAAGCGCCTGGCGGAGGGCAGGGATAGCGCGGGGTTCGCTGAGCAGCCAGCGGGCCAGGTCATCATGGGGCAGGTTCCGCCGCCACTGTTGGTAAGTGGCTTCCGGCAGGTGGCGGAAGAAGAGCGCGACGACGACCAGCCCGCCCCCTTCACGCGGCGCGGCGTAATAAAGCGTATTTAGCACGCCGGGCAGCGTGCCATTCTTATACCCCACTGTGTAAAACAACTCCTGGTTAATGGGATAGACGCTCATCGGCCATTCCAGATTGCGGCGCACCAGAAAATTGAGGTAGGCGCTGCCTAATTCATTTTGGGCGATGGTCGCCATCAAATCGGCGTAGTCGCGGGCGCTGCCCTGGGCGTTGAGCTGTTCGCTGAACAGGCTTTGCGCCTCCCAGGTGGGGCGGCGGCTGCGCTGATACCAGCGCCCTTCGGCGGCGCGGAAGTCGGCGCTGTCGCTGTAGGCGGCGGTCAGGTCCATCACCAGTTGGCCGTAAGCAGCCGGATCGGCGATGAGGGATTGGATGACTGCCTCGTTGTCGCCGCTGCGGGTATGGTTGGAGATGGTGAGGAATTGGCCGAGGAAGGGGCAGGGGGCGGTCTGGCTGTTCAGGCCGAGTTGGAGGGCGGTGTTTTCGATGGTTTCCTGGCCCAGGAGGAGGTGGAGGTAGTCGGTGGCGGCGTTGCTGCTGTTGCGCAGCATCATCCAAGGCAGTTCTTCCAGGGGAAAAGCGGGCGGATCGCCGCTGACCAGGCCGCGTTCCGTCAGTTGGGCAATGGCGTCGGGGTGGGAACGCAAGTCGGAACCGGGTAGAAAGAAACGCTCCAGTTCGCTGACGGGCAGCCAGGTGGCGGGGTCTAAACGGCCGTTTTCCACCCCCTCTGCATACGCCACCAGATGAATCAGCTTGACGATGGAGGCCAGGGGCATCGGGGCGTCAGCGTTCAGGTAGGCCCCTTCGCTTTCAAAACCGATGCGGTAGGCGACCAGCCCCACGTCGGCCGGGTTTTGTAGCAGGTAGTCGAGGGCGGGGCGGGCGTTTTCCGGGATGGGCAGGTCGGCGGGCAAACGGCCGTTTACCGCCGTCACCAACCCCTCATAAGGCTCAGACACCAGAGGGAGCAATACGCCGCACACCTGACCCGAAGGCGGCAGGGTCGGCTCCGGCTCTGGCGTGGGTGACGCGGTGGCGGTAGGAGAGGGCAGCGGGGGGGCTGTCGGCGCCAGGGTGGGCGTGGGAGACCCGGCAAGGGTGGCGGTGGGTTGCAGGGTGGGCGTGGGGAGGATGGAGGAAACGGCCGTTATCTCCCCAACCCCATCCGCCTGACTGCTTAAAGCAGGGGAACAGGCGGTGAGGAAAACGGCCGTGAGCAGCAACGTCAACCAAACAGCAGCCCGCTGTACAATCACAAATTGCATATAATCGCCTCGAAAAAGCAAAATTCACCCTGACTTTAGCAAAGAAATGTCAAGAAATCATGAAGACAGACCTGACAGGTTTGGAAAACCTGTCAGGTCTTTGGTCTATGTGCGGATTATGGCATAAAATTCGCGCCACTCGGCAAACTGAT
>CAYONK010000127.1:0-9466 GCA_964405285.1 uncultured Ardenticatenaceae bacterium | reverse complement strand
AACTGCTCTGGCTGTAAGTCGGCCAGGCGGATGACTTCGGCGCCGTCGGGGATGGTGAAGGTGAAACGGCCGTTGTCAATCCCCTGGTTCAGTTCCAGAAGCGTGGCGGTGACATTGCCGGACCCCATCGCGCCGCCAACGTAGGCCAGGGAAAGCGGGGCGCTGTCGTCGGGGCGCAGGTAGAATTGCAGATAGCCCCCGGCGGCGCGGATTTCTTCGGGCATTTGCGCCGGGATGGGGATGAGGCGCAGACCGGTGGCGTTCACCCCGGCGATTTGGGCGCTGCCGTTACGCTCGGCGCTGAAGTATTCCAGCAGTTTGGCGACGGCTTCTTCGGGGGTGGCGGGCATTTCGGCCGCTTTATCGCTGTAGTCGCGCTCGAAGTCTCGGTCAAAATCATGGTCGAACGATTGTTCAGCCATTTGTTCGGCGAGGAAGGCGGCCAGTTCGTCGGCCGTGCCGGTGAGGACTTTGTTTTGCGTGGGCTGCCAGAGCCAGAATTGGGCGCCGTCGGTAACGGCCGTTGCCCCCACCATCTCCGGACTATCGGAGGCCAGAACTTCGGCGCGGAAGGCGGGTTCGCCATTGGGTCCGGCGTTGAGCTTGCCCCAGATTTCCAGGGCGCCGCTGGCGCTCATCTGTGGCGCGATGACGTTGAACTCGACGATGGCGTGGCCGTCGGTGACGGCTTTGGTCGTTTCGATGGCCTGGGTGAGCAACTCTTTGGGGGAGGGCTGCATGGCATAGGCGGCCAGGGCCAGGGTGGAAAGCAGCAGGACGACGATGAAAGCAAGGTTTAGTTTTCGGTTACGCATGGGTGACTCCTTGTGGGTGGATGGTTTGTTCGTATGGTTTGTCGGTCAGGGATAGTGGACCAACCCAACCAACCCACTCAACTGAACTGCATTGTAATGCTTTTGGCGGGGGATGGCTATAGGCGGGATGGGGGAAACGGCCGTTGCTCACCAACCTATCACGATGAAAGACCAATCGCCAATCGTCACTCGTCAATCGAAAAATCGTAGGAGTCCTGGCGGGGGCGGTTGGGGCGGGGTTCGTATTCATCGTAGGAAGAATCGCCGAAGGCCCACTCCAATTCTAGGGGATGCAGGTCAATCACTTCGAGAACAGTCCCACATTCGCGGCATTGCACACGCTGGCCCAGGCGCGGGGTGCGGAGCCGAATTCGGGAATCGCACTCAGGGCAAAAAGTATCATCCTTCTTCACGGTCATGCTTCAAACACCTCATCACAGTGTGCCAAAAAACCTTCGAGTCTATGCTCGATATCAGCTAACGGGGATAAGCGTCACAATCGCAAAGAAATGGCAGATGCTGCCACCCAACACAAAAACATGCCAGATGGCGTGATTATACGGCAGCTTTTGCCAGGCGTAAAAGATAACGCCCAGGGTATAGACGACGCCGCCAGCGATGAGCATGATCAGGCTGGTCGTAGGGATCGCGGCCACCATCTGCTTGAAAGCGAACAGGCACATCCAGCCCATCAGGACGTAGATAGCAGTGGCGATGATCTCTAATTTGCCCACAAAGAACATTTTCCAGACGATTCCGGCGGCCGCCATGCCCCAGACGAGGATGAAGAAGGCCAGGCCGATGGAGGTTTCGCGCAGACTGACGAGGAGGAAGGGGGTATACGTCCCGGCAATCAAGACGTAGATGGCGGCGTGGTCAAATTTGCGCAGGAGGGGTTTGAGGCGAGGGTGTTGCAGGCTATGATAAAGGGTAGAGGCGAGATAGAGCAAAATCAGGCTGCTGCCATAGATGGCGGCGCTGAGGATGCGCCAGAAGTCGCCTTGCATGGCGGCCAGGATGATGAGGATGACCAGTCCAATGACGCTGAGGACTGCGCCGATGCCGTGGGTGACACTGTTGGCGATTTCTTCGCGCCGGGTGTAGAAGGGGTTTTTCCAGGAGGGTTTATCTTTGAGTAACCACATGAGTCATACCTTTTCAGGCTTGGGTTAACGGATGTATCGCAGGGTGGTCTGCGGCCGGCTGAGATACTCCACCCCATCTTCCGTTACCAACACATCTTCCTCCAGGCTCATCATCCCCCGCCCCGGCACAACCACATGCAGCTCCAGGGTGAAGATGTTGCCCACCTCCACCGGCAGCTCGCAAATGCCGGTGTAACGTTCCCACTGCGGCCCCAGGACCGTCGCCCCATCGTGGGCCACCCGGCCGAGCAGATGGCCGAAGGCGTGCATGTACTCCGGGTAGCCGTTGTCTACGATGTGCGCCCGCGCAGCCGCGTCCACCTGCCAGCCAGGGATGCCCGGTTTCAGGGCGGCTTCACCCGCTTTGATCGCGCCGTAGACCACGTCGAAAGCGCGTTGCACTTCCGGCGGCGCGGCCGTTTCCCCCTCATCCAACACATACCACATGCGCTGGATGTCTGAGCAGTAGTCGTTTTGCTTGATGCCCAGGTCCATGTGCAGGGTGTGGCCGCGCTGCAAGGGTACGTCTCCCGGCGCGGCGTGCCCCATCGCCGATTCCGGCCCGCAGGTGACAATGGGATTGTGCCCTTTAGGCCAGGCGTAGCCCAGCCCCATCTCGGCAATGCGCTGTTGGACGAAATCGGCGATTTGTCGTTGGGTCATGCCTGGCCGGACGAATTGCTCTACTTCGTCAAAGAGAGCTTCGGTGGTGGCGACGGCTTGCCGCACCCGTTCGATTTCCGTCTGGCTCTTGCGGCCGCGCAGGGCGGCGATAATCCCTTCGGCGGAGATGAGGCGGTCGGCGTAGGGCGTATCTGCCAGGATGTTCTGTAGGGCGCGGTACATGCCCAGGCTCAGGCCGTCGGCCGCCACGTCGTTTTCGGAGTAGTTGATGGCGATTTGGGTAGGGTCTAATTCGGCCAGCGCCTCGCGCAAGGGTTGGCTGATGCCGTGATGGTATTCGATGACTTCGTAGCAGCCCAGTTCCCGTACGTTTACCGCGTCGAAGTGACCGATGATGGAGAGACAACGGCCGTTTCTCCCCACCAAAAACGCCGTCTGCCACGTCACATCCACATCCGCAATCAATTCCAACGCCGGGTCCGGCTGGAGCGTCGTCTCCCGCGCAAACGTCAACCAGGCGTCAATGCCCAATTCGTTCAGAATAGCGATGGCTTGCGCCACCTTCTCGTGAATAAGTTGCTTATTGTCCATGCGCCTATTGTACCGCACCCGCCCCCAGCGCCATAACAAACCGGATTGATGACACTCCGCGTCAGACCGGGTGACATTCGTCCTTTAATTGCGCCCGCCAATATGCAACAATGCCCGAAATTTGGCGATTTTACAAACACCTCCACGCAGGCCGCCACGCCTACGCGGAGCGAGCGGAATCCCGCCCGGTATCGAAGTTCGTTCAGGAGGTCATACATGTCCGCAATGCACGGGATCGAGCCGTTTGAGCAAGTGATGATCTACATCGTCCTGCTCACGGCCTTTATCGCCCTCGGATACGCCTATTGGTTGGCAAAGCAAACCTTTGCCGCCGATAAGGGCAGCGACGCTATGCAGCGTATCTGGGGCTTTATCCGCGATGGCGCCAATGCCTATCTTCGCACCCAATTGCGCACCATCATCGTTCTGGTGGCCCTGTTAACGGTCGCCATGTTCCTCAGTGTGGCCCTGGTCGCCCCGACCGGCGAGGCCAACGAATTGTTCTGCGGGGAGACCGTCGAAGCTCTGTTTGCCCAGGACATCGCCGCCAACACCTCCCTCAGCGAAGCTCAGGTTCTCAACCTCCTCCATTCCCAAACCCCCTCAGAAATTGCCCTATCCAACGGGTACACCGATTTCAACCCGGAACGGCTCAGCGCCACCGTAGAATGCACGCCGGCCGTCTGGTGGATTGCCAGCGGTCGGGCGATTGCCTTCATGATGGGGGCGGGCTTTTCGGCGACCGTCGGCTTCATCGGCATGAACATGGCGGTGCAAGGCAACGTGCGCGTCGCCGCCGCCTCGCGCCACAGCTTCAAGAAAGCGCTCACCATCGCTTATCGTTCGGGAACCATCACCGGGATGCTCACCGACGGCCTGGGGTTGATGGGCGGCACATTCATTTTTATTATCTTTGGCAAGGCGGCCCCGGATGTGCTGCTCGGTTTTGGCTTTGGCGGCACGCTGCTGGCGCTCTTCATGCGCGTCGGCGGCGGCATCTACACCAAGGCGGCCGACGTGGGCGCGGACCTGGTGGGCAAGGTTGAAGCGGGCATGGAAGAGGACGACCCGCGCAACGCGGCCGTTATCGCCGATCTGGTAGGCGATAACGTGGGCGACTGCGCCGGGATGGCCGCCGACATCTTCGAGAGCTACGAAGTGACCATCGTCTCCAGCCTGATTTTGGGGTTGGCGCTGACGGCGCTCACCGGGCAGTTGTTCTGGATTGTGCTGCCGCTGCTAGTGCGCGGCATTGGCGTGGTCAGTTCTATCGTCGGCACTTACGCCGTCTCCCTCTGGAACGTGGACGACGCCGAAGAGGCGATGTATAAGAGTTATGAGTTGTCCAGCGGCATCACCATCATCTCCACCTTCCTCCTCTCTGTCTTTTACGCCAGCGCCCAAGACCCGGCGGGCGGGATGATCTCCCATCTCTCGTTGGGGGCGTTGGTGGCGGTGGGCGTGGCGTTGGCTGTCGCCTTTAATCCGCTGACGGCGCTGGCAACCAGCGCCAACAGCCCGCGCGTGCAAAACATCGCCAAAGCGACGGCCTTTGGTCCGGCGCTGGTGATTTTGGAGGGGATGTCGCTAGGCTATCTCTCTAGTGTCTGGTCGGTGTTGGTGATTGTCGCCAGCATTTCCGCCTCCATTCTGGTGTACACGGTTGTTTTCCCGACGGCGTTGTATACGCTAGTCTTGATTGTCGCATTTGTGGTGGCGGTGTTGTTCATCGTTCGCGGCGTGCGGCGGAAGGATTTTGTCTCTGGCCTTTTCTTTGCCATGTGGACGATTGTGGCCGGATTGTTCTTGATCAGTATGCAAGGGGAGGGGGTGGCGGCCGGCGATCCCTTCATCTACATCCTCTTTGGCGTCTCGCTGATTGGGGTGGGGATGCTTTCGCACACCGGTAACAACGTCAGTATGGATACCTTTGGCCCTATTGCTGACAATGCAAACGGCATTGGCGAGCTGGCGAACGAGGATTTTTCGCCGGAAGCGCGGCAGATCATGGCGGACCTGGACGCGGCGGGCAATACGACGAAGGCGATTACGAAGGGGATTGCCATTGGCTCGGCCGTTATCGCCGCTGTCTCCCTCTTTGGCGCGTTCTTTACGGATATTGAGCGGGTGCTGCCGGCCGACCGCATGGACGATTTCGAGCGAGTGATCAACCTGGCCGATCCGACCGTTTTTGTTGGCTTGCTCATTGGCGGGGCGCTGCCGCTGCTGTTTGGCGGGCTGTTGATTAAGGCAGTAAACCGGGCGGCCGGGTACATCATGGCCGAGGTGCGCCGCCAGTTACGCATCCCGGCAATCATGAGCGGGGAACAGACGCCCGATTACGCCAAAGCGGTGACGATTTCCACCCGCGCCGCCCAAACAGAACTGATCCCGCTGGGGCTGATCGCCATTCTCTCGCCGATTGTGGTCGGGCTGCTGCTGAAGGAGCAGGCGTTGGGCGGCTTTTTGGCTGGGGTGATTGTCTCTGGGCAGCTGTTGGCCGTCTTTATGGCGAACGCTGGCGGGGCGTGGGACAACGCCAAGAAATATATCGAAGATGGCAACTTTAACGGCAAAGGAAGCGAAAATCACAAGGCGTCGGTGGTGGGGGATACGGTGGGCGATCCGTTAAAGGATACGGCCGGCCCCGCCCTGAACCCGATGATCAAGGTGATGAACCTGGTGGCGCTGATTGTCGCTCCGATTGTGGTGCAGTATACCGGCTTCTCCTGGCCGATTGCCCTGGTCGTCATCGTCAGCATCGGCCTGATCATCTGGTCGGTGCGGCGCAGCGACCGGCCGGAAGCGGCGGAGGAGAGTGAACAGTTAACAGTCAACGGCTAACAGTCAACGGTTAACGGAGACGAGAAAGTCTAGCTGGTGGGCGATGTAGGTGAGTTCGCCGCGTTCGATTTGGGCGTGGCGTTCGGTAATCCAGGCGGCGAAGCGGTCGGGGTCGAGTTCGGGGTGGCTTTGTAGGGCGCTTTGCATGGTGTGGATGATGAAGTGGAGGAAGTAGGCTTCGTCGGCCGGGTAGCCACCCGGTCCGGGATAGACGACCCAATCGGAGCTGCCGGCCGCTAAAATCTGCCCGCCGGCCTGGGGGATGTGGTGGAAGAGATGGCGGCCGGTCTGGCTGTCGCCGGAGTAACGGCCGTTTACCACCCGTTCATCCATCGTCCGATGATAAAGCGCCTCAATCAGCGCGTCGAAAGCGGGGTCAATCGCGGGCTGTAAAATCGTCGCCCCGTCGAAATTGATGGTGAAGTAACAGAGGCCGCCCGGCCGCAGCAGGCGAAAAAGCTGCGGCAGGGCGGTTTTTATATCCAGCAGGTCCAGAAAGGCGTGGGCCACCAGCAAATCCCAGGTCTGGTTGGTTTGGGGGATGAAGTCGAAGAGGTCAACGGCCGTTACCGCCACCACACTCTCTCCCGCCAACCTTTGCCGGGCCACTGCCACATTCTCCGCGTCCGCATCCAACGCCAGGTAGCTGGCCGGAGGCCAAAAGCCGCGTTCGCGCCAACGCTCGGCCATCGTGCCAATACCCGCGCCCACTTCCAGCACGCGCCACCGGGCCAAATCAGCCACATTCGCCAGCAACGCCTGCCAGACCGCGCCGTTCAGCGCCCGATCATCAACCGTCTTTTTCGCCGCCAGATAGCGGGGGAAGGAGGGGGTGAAATGGGTCATATAACAATTAACGATTAACAATCAACAGTCAACTGTTAACAGTTGACTGTTGTTCGCTGACCTCCTGCAAAAAGGCGCGAATGGAAGCCATGCTCTCTTCCCAGGTGGGATGGCTCTGGTAACGCTTTTGCGCCGCCAGCCCCAGGCGAAACAGCAAGCGGCGGTCTTCGTTCAGCAGACGCAGATGCTTCGCCAATAGGCGGGCGTTGTTCGGCGGTAAGACGAATCCCGTCTTGCCCTGCGCGATGATCTCCCCGGCCGCGCCCGCTGTCGAACCAATCACCGGCAGGCCAAAACCCATTGCCTCCAGGTAAACAATGCCAAATCCCTCGTATTCCGAAGGCATTACCAACAGATGGCTCTGGGCATAAAGGGCGGCCAATGCCCAATTGGAGACTGCGCCATGCCGGATGATCCGGCCGTAAACGCCAGGATGGATGGCCGGATTGACGTGCCGCTGCACGTAATGGGGGTCCACGCCTTCATTGCCTACAATATCTAACTGCCAGCTTGTCGTCGGTAAGTGGTCCAGGGCGGCCAATAGGGTGTGCAGCCCCTTCCGCCGGATAAGGCTGCCGACAAAAAGAATGCGCAATGGTCCCGGCCGGCCCGCCCGCGCAATGATGGCGTGCTGGCTAATATCCGGCTTCAGCCGGTCGCCGCCCGGATAAGCGACCATGGTGGGGCGCTGCGCTGGCAGCAGGCTTTCTACGCGGGCGCGGGTGGTCTGGCTGTTGCAGATGAAGGCGTCTACTGTCGCCAGGTAACGCTGCTCAACAGCGCGGTAGAGAGGCGTCAACCAGAACGGGTGGCGCTCATCGCTGCGCAGGTGGTGGACGATGCTGACGATGGGGTAGCGCACCAGAGGGCGCAGCAGTTGGTTCAGGTAGAAGAGGGAAGGGTGATTGAGTTCGTCTTGCAGCAAGAGGTCGTAATCGGCGGTGCGGAGGTGGGCGAGTAAACGGCCGTTCCAATTCTGCAACAAATGCCGCCCATACACCGACGGGGGCAGCGAGAGAATCTCCACCTCATCCCCCTGCTGGCGCAGATGTTCCACCAGGGTGCGATCATACAGATAACCACCGGAGAGAGTGTCTAAACGGCCGTAAATCAACAGTCCAATGCGCATGACGGGGGACTAGAAATTGGAGATTAGAGATTCGCCCATCTCCAATCTCCAATCTCTATAATGCTTGCTCAAACCTCGCCCAGGCAATCTCATTTTCCCAGATTTGGATGGCGATGCGGCTGAGGTTGGGGGCCTGGATGCGGCTGGCGAGGGCATGGCAGAAGATACGGGCGAAATGCTCAATGCTGGGATTCAGCCCGGCGAATTCCGGCAAATCATTGAGCGTCTTATCCTTATAATAAGCCACCAACGCCTCCAGATTTGTCTCAATGTCCACGATGTCTACCAGATAGCCATGCTGGTCTAGCTCTACTCCGCTTAGCTGCACTTCCACCTGGTAATGGTGCGAATGCCACTCATTCTCCGCCCCCCAATCCCCGCCGATCAGGTAATGTTGGGCGACAAAATCTCGTTTAACAGCGACAGTGTACATGGTTCCTCAGTTGATAGTTGGTAGTTGGTAGTTGGTAGGGGCGGGCCTTGTGCCCGCCCTGGATAAAGGGCGACCACAAGGGTCGCCCCTACCAGTTTTATCAGGAAATGGGGCGAATGGCGAGAGCCGCCGAGCAGTTGTTGGTAAGGGAAAACATCCTGGTTACAATAGAACTCGTTCTCACTTCACAATTCATCATTCACAATTCACCATTCCCAAGGGGTAATTATGTCTGACCAACGGCCGTTAACCATCCTCTGTCTCGCTTCCGAATGCAAAGGGATACCCTTCCTCCAGGCCGCCAAAGCGGCCGGCTGCCGCGTGCTGCTGCTGGCTAATGAGAAAACGGCCGTTGACCCCTGGCCCTGGGAGAGCGTAGACGCCCATTTCTACATGCCCGACATCTCCACCCAGCCCGACGTCACCTACGCCGTTAGCTACCTGGCCCGTAGCCACAAAATCGAGCGCATCGTCGCCCTCGACGATTACGACGTCGCCACCGCCGCCGCCCTGCGCGAACACATGCGCCTGCCCGGCATCGGCGACAGCCTGGCCCGCCACTTCCGCGACAAACTCGCCATGCGTACCCGCGCCAGAGAAGCCGGTCTGCCCGTCCCCGACTTCACCGGCGTCTTCAACTACGACGATTTGCGCGACTTCATGGCCCGCACCCCCGCCCCCTGGGTTCTCAAACCCCGCTTCGACGCCGGGGCTATCGGCATCCGCAAACTACAGCACAGCGAAGAACTGTGGCGGGCGCTGGACGAATTGGGCGACAAGCAATCCTTCTTTCTCTTAGAACAGTTCATCCCCGGAGACGTGTATCACGTAGATTCGTTGGCCTGGGAAGGCCAGGTGATTTTTGCTAGCGCCAGCAAATATGGCGCGCCGCCGCTGGCCGTCTCGCATGGCGGCGGCATTTTCAGCACCCGCACCCTGCCTGCCGGCGACCCGGAGACGGAGGCGCTGCTGGAGTTGAACCATCAGTTGTTGACCGGGTTGGGGCTGCCGCGCGGCGCGGCGCATACGGAGTTTATTC
>CAYONK010000126.1:0-9499 GCA_964405285.1 uncultured Ardenticatenaceae bacterium | reverse complement strand
ATCAACCACCTGCAACAACAGTTGCCCGATACCTACACCCTCATTCCCAATGTGGAAATTCAGGAAAAGGGTCGGCCGCCTTACGATTACGATTGCATCGTCCTGGCGCCCCATGCGCTCTACGTCGTGGAAATCAAGCAGTGGCGCGGCGGCATCGAGGGTGATGATTACACCTGGTATATCGGCAGCCAGCGCATCTCCCGCCCCAATCCCTACGGCACCACAAACAACAAGGCGCGTGTTCTCAAAAGTCGGCTGAGCAATCACCAGCCGGCTATCGGCAGCTTCTGGGTGCAGGCCATTGTCGCCGTCGCTGACGACCAAGGCAACCTCAATGTACGCGGCAATTCTCGTGATTGGGTGCGCCAATACACTGACCTACCGGCTCTTTTACAAGATTCAGCAGTTATCCCGGACCATGCGAACAACCTGCGCCCCCATCGCGGCCCTATTGAAAACAGCCTCCGCGATATCTGCCAAGGCAGGCAGGTCGGCCCCCGCCGCTTTGGCCCGTACATCGTTAAAGAAACCCTTTTCCGCCGGGACGACATTAGCGAGTACCTGGCACAACATGAACTACAAAGAGAAGCCCGCACGGTGCGCCTGCGGGTTTTTTCTTACAACCCTTACCTGTCTGACGATCAGCGCGCGCGCCAGATGGAAATCATCCGCCGCGAAGTGGAATCCCTGCAAAAAATTGGCGGCCACAGCAACCTGATTACCAGCAGCGATCTATTTCAAGACACCAACGATCCTAATCTCTTTTTCACCGTCACCGACTGGTCAGATACCGGATCGCTGCGCAATTTACTTGCCTCAGACACCCCGCTCTCGTTAAGCCGCAAGCTGGAGCTGGCACAAGGCATTGCCGCCGGGTTAAAAGCAGCACATGAGGCCGGCGTCATCCACCGCGACATCCGTCCGGAAAACATCCTTATCGGTCCAAACGGACAACCGCGCCTGATGAACTTCGACCATGCCCGGCTCACCATGCCCGGAGCGATGACTGTCGGGCCTATCAAACACGATCCTGACGTCAGCCGCGCCTACATGGCGCCGGAACTGCTCAATATCAGCATGACGCCTTCGCCAGCCGCTGATATATACAGCCTGGGCTGCATTCTCTTTGAAATGTTAACCGGCTCCGTGCTTTATGATTCGCCGGAAGATGCCCGTGACCAAAACACGTCAGCAGGCGGCCCCATCGCGCTGCATGGCAGCGACATTCCGGAGCGGCTCAACACGCTTGTCAGCCGCATGATGAAGCCGGATGCCAATCAACGCCCACAAACCGCTCAGGAAGTATGGGAAGAGGTCCGCGCCATCAGTCAAGCACCGTCTGCCACAATTGAACCGGAAGCGTCACCGGCTGCACCGCCGGATGAAACCATCGAGGATGAGCCGGATATTTTTGAGCGCGACAATATCATTGATGAAAAATATCAGGTGATCAAAATGATAGCCGCCGGCGGCTTTAGCCAGGTTTATCGCGTCTTTGATCATGTCATCGAAAAGGAATTCGCCCTCAAGTTGTTCAAGAATCCATCCGGCTCCCTGGATTATTTACGGCAAGAAATCCGGGCCATGTTCGATCTGGACCATCCGCACATAGCCAGGGCCTACAATTGGGGCATTTTGCGGCCTTCAGGACGGCCGTATCTGGTTTCTGAGTTTGTTGAAGGCATTGAGTTAAGCAAATTCACTACGCCCGAAAAACGCCTTTCTGTACGAGAAGCTGTGGACGCTGTGCTAAGTTTACTGGCGGCACTAGAGCATATTCATCCTCAAGTTGATCGCATTGAAGAGCTGCGGATCAAAAAAGAAGCCGGGGAAATTTCACAAACAGAGTATGAAGAGTTCGGGCAACTACAACATGAGGGCCTACTGCATCGAGACATTAAACCGGCCAATCTCATTCTGACGCCCAACGGACTTAAACTGGTAGACTTCAACATCGCTGCCCGGTACAGTGAGGCCAGCCGGACACAGGCCGGTACGCCGCCCTATATGCTGCCTGAAACTGGCATCATGCGCTGGGACACCGACGCCGACTTGTTTGCTGCTGGTGTTGTGCTGTATGAGCTTATCACCGGCCACCATCCTTATCCGGAACGCCAGCCAAGCATAGAAACACCGCCAACAGATCCTCGTGAATACCAATCCGATCTTCACCCTGATTTCGCTAAAATTCTGCTAACAGCAGTTTCTTGTAACCCTGAAGTACGCTATCACAGTGCGCGCCGCCTCCGTCTGGATTTAGAAGCCTTAGACGGCGTATATCTGTATGCGGCAACAACGACTATCGTCCCTCTACAAAACATCACGCTCGAACCGTGGGAACACAAAGAGAATTACAATCCATACGTTACCCGGCTGCTAACGCTCTTTAGCCAGGCACGCCGTGACAACAGTGGCACACGGGGTTTGGAAGGGATTGCGCAACACACCTATATTCCAACCCGGCTAGATAAGTATTTACTGCCGGATGTGGTAGACGGCCGTTACCGGCTGGTGATTATCACTGGTAACGCCGGAGACGGAAAGACGGCTTTCATCAAAAATCTGGAGAAGCATATTGTCCAGAATGGCGGGCATTTAGAGCAGCCCACTCCAAACTCTAGCAAACTGAACTACAAAGGCATTCACTTCACAACAAATTATGACGGGTCGCAAGATGAAGGGGCTGAACGGGCAAACGATCAGGTGCTAAATGAATTCTTTGCACCTTTTACAGATGCGCAACTGGCACAGGCCACTTCACAAAAAGCCGTGTATCTTATTGCCATCAACAAAGGTCGCATCCTTGATTTTTTCATCGATGAAAGCAACGGCTTTCAGTTTCGCCAACTAGCAAAGGTGCTAAACAACTTCTTCGACCCGGATGAAGCAACGCGCCCGCTACCTGACTGGTTAACTATTATTGATCTCAACAATCGTTCTATCGTAGCCAGCGATCCAGACGAGGAGGGCAATAAATCCATTTTTGATCGCCAGCTAGAAGCTTTGCTTAAACCGGAGTTTTGGGCGCCTTGTCAAACCTGCGCACTAAAAGATCGCTGCTTCATCAAATACAACGTCGATACACTAGCGGATCCTACATCTGGGCCTACTGTGCGGGAGCGTCTCCGGACGCTATTTGAAATCGTTCACCTACGCCGTAAGTTACACATCACCATGCGTGATATGCGCTCAGCCCTTTCATGGATGATTTTCCGTGATCATAGCTGTGATAATGTAGCCGATTTGTTAGACGAACAGCCAGCTCCGGCCGCACATCTTAAGCGTCTTTACTACAATGCATTCGCCATTGATGGTTCTCCACTTGCTGGACAACATGATGACCGCCTGGTGCGACTCTTACGGCAAATAGATCCGGCAGAAGTAGCCAATCCGTCTGATGACCGTACGCTCCACTTTGAAACGCTGTCAAACTTACGCTTGATGACCTTTGAGAATCGCAGCACTTTGGCCGCTACCTGGTTGAAAGAGTGGAAACTGGGTATCGGATGGGACGCGGTTCAAAACCAGCAAACACTCGCTGAGCATCAACAAAAACACGCTATTATGCGCCGTCGTGCTTATTTTGAAAGGCGCGATGATGGCTGGTTGGATATGCTGCCTTATGAGCAGCTCAACACCTTCCGTGAAGTCACACAAACCAACAATGCCGATGAAGAAAAATGGCAGGAGCTAAAACAGACCCTGGTTATAGGCATTTCTAACGCAGAAGGCGCCCGAAACCCTGAACTAGCAAGAGCAAATATTTGCCTACGCGCCAGTCAGGTTGACAAGGTGAAAGTTAAATCTTTCCGGCTTTTCCCGGCAGCAGATTTCAAACTACGCTTACCCGATGTACCCAATCAACAATACCTGGAATACACTCCTGACCAAATCATCTTCTACCACGATCCGGAGGATCCCAACCGACGCATCCCTAGTGCACGGGATGCAGAACTCATCGTATCTTTGGACCTACTTGAATTGTTGTACCAAGTAACAAATGGGTTTGTTCCTTCCCCGGATGCTATTAGCGGTGTCTTTGTCAACTTAACCATCTTCAAAAATGCCCTTGCTCATTTGCCCTACAAGCGCGTGCTTTTGACAAGAGACGATCTTCAATTTTACGAACTGGAACTAAAGGATGTTGGGATTGTGGAATTGCAAAAGCTTGTAGCGACAGGACAGACTCAATGAAAATAACAAGAAATGATTACACATTTAAGAATCCGAATATTTGCTATATCTATCCGTACCAAATCGAATTGGACCGCTTATTGGTAAACTTGTATATGCTCTTAAAGCACGGCGGAAAGCGGCCGGTAGCCCGCACAGGGCGCAAAGAAGTCACAATCGAGTGGATTGTAGAGGAACTTGTCCGGGCGCACTCAGACGGGCTGCTCGGTTTTGCCCAAAACCAGCAACTGGTTCAGGACTGGCTTTACAGCGATCTGATTGATGTTGTTAATCGTGGCAACTCTGATAAGGAAAAAGTGGCGGCACCACTTCCACTCCATCTTAATGCCTACAAGTTACGCAATCCAGGCCAAACAAAAGACTCCGGTGGTGCAGAACACCTTTACAGTATGATATTGTCAGGGGATCCAGATTTAATTGATCGCCTGGCCTCGTTTTTAGGGCAGGGGATGGAGACTGACCTGGACACCTATGACGAAGAAACAGATTTGGATTTAGACACGCTCGTCATCGTTCGCATGGTAGACAATGAAAATCTAAAAGAAGGTCGAAGCAGCAGGGGGAGCGCTCTGGAGCCGCCCCTGTGCAAAGGCCAAGCCCGTTTGCTTTGCGATGATTTGCGTCGCTTGATGGTTTATGAAAACCATGTTCCCCGATCCGTCCTAATCGGCTATATCCGCACAATCATGGGTCTTCATTTAGGGTTGTACCTTTTGCGCCTGTTTCATCAATTAACAGGGTGGATGCAAAACAAAGCCGCGCATCCAAACTGTCTAAATTGCCCTGTTCATCCAGACCAGCAAAAACGGCCGTTTCATGATTGCCCCTATGCAGTGCAAAATCCGAATCCAGAAACGGCCGCGATGCCAGAAATTCTTATTGATATGGGCGACGATTATATGACCCGCATGGCAGAGCTATCTCGGGAAAACTGTGCTCGCCATTATGCCAGCATGAACGAGTATATCCGTACTGTTTTAGCCGTAAACCAATTGTTTCAATTTGCGGAAAGTCACACTGGACGGCGCGAGCTAGAAAAACAACCAGATTCGGTGGCAGAAGTATTGGACATCCTCAACGATCCACCTCCAGGATTTGATTACCATTTTAACAATCGCATTGACGGTCTTTTTGCGGATGACGGTGGGGAAGAAGAGCGGCCAGAAGTAGTTGCTATTCGTGAAATGACAAGCCTCTCTCCTATGGACACGTTTGTAGAATTGGTTGCACTTGAACGCACACATTATTATCGTCGTCACTTAACCAATCAATTAGACTCACTTTTCATGAAGAACACGGAATCATGTTTAATGGTTCAAGGCAAAGCAAGAAGCAACCAGCGTCGCTGGTATATTGGCAGCCGTCTATTGGAGGTGTTAGTGCAAATTGCCGTTCTTGATGCAACTTCGGCAGACGGTGAGAAACAGTTCTATTCGCGCCCTATTCTCATTGATGAGTTTGTAACCTGGCTCAAGGAAAGATACGGGTTCACCATTGTACCCGACTGGCCCAACGCCACAATAAAAGATTATGAAGCTTTCAATGACAACATGCAGCATCTCAAAAGCCGATTGAGAGAGATTGGTTTCTACACAGATCTTAGTGATGCATATAACGCACAAAAGATTCGCCCGCGTTATGAAATCAAATTGTCTTGAAAGAGGGATTTAGTATGAGCACCATCTTACAAGACCTAACCTACGACAAAGTAAATCGCATTTTAGCCGAAATCGTTCAGGAAAGAATCGCTAACGAGCTTGAAAAAAGCGAACCGGGGCATTGCCTGCGGATCAGCGTCTTACCAGAAGCTGTTATGCAAGACCTATGTCTTCAGTTCAATAACAATGGCAACAATGCAGATGTTGTCTTATTACTGGGACCTAACCAGCAGCCTGAGGCAAACTGGCAAGTTTCGGCAACACGCCTTATTGAACTGAGGAATGCTGAAACACGTCCATTGCTTGCTTTTATTCCACCCGGTCTAAAAACTGCCGCAGAAGACTCTTTTGATGTCAGCACATTTAGCGAAGTAAATTTAGGCGACGTCCCAGCACAGCTACGTCAGGAATTACGCAGCAAGTTACCCCAAGAACTGAGAGAGTTGGTAGACGAAGTCGTCTGGTACATGGAGAAATCCGTCAAAAAAGTAGATGATGACGATATCGCCCGTTACTTTCTCACGATCTTGGAAAATGGGGCTACGAAAGAAGCTGCCGGTGGAGCAATCTACCAGTTTCGTCTTGTTCCTCATTTTGCCTTACTTGATGAACGAAATCGGATTCGCCAACAGCTAGATCGTAATGTCACAGCTGTAGATCTACTAACTGATGGAGTGCAGCCACTGCTTGGTCGCATTCATTCGCTCAAACTTAAAGCCAACACAATTCAGTCCCCACTATACGAGTTCCTGCGCGAGCGGCTGCTGGAAGGACCGGCAACTTGGACAAAGCTTGTTGCCACAGATGTCAATTACCGCCATCTTGCTTTTGATCACTGGCAATTTGCTGATGAAGGGGGCAGTGACGAAAAGATACTACTTTACATGGATGAGTTAGGGCTAACAGTAAAATATCCAGATCAACCAGTCGGCCCGGACAATCCTCCTTATCTAGATGTACAGCGTACTCGAACAGTTAAAGTCAAATGGCAAGCCAATCGAAAACCTGTAACGGTGCCGCAACTCGCCTATTATCGGCTTGAGCTAGTAAATGCGGATGGCGCCATTGTGTGGGAGAGTAATAACATCCCAAAGGGAACGGGGCGAAGCACTTCAAAAACCAAGACACTTAAAGTAGCTGAATTTCGGGGCCTGGTTGAAGATGAAGAAGATGAAGGTATTTATTTCTTCCGGGTGCGAGGTTACTCTGAGAGTGGTGAAATACTTAATGAAGAAGATCCAGAAAATGACATCAAGGTTCTTCGTGATCCCAGCAATCCTGAAGGGAAACTCATCAACGAAAGTGAAGACGTCTGGTTCTGGTCCGACCCAGAAGCGCCGCCACCAGCCGAACCACAACGCAACATCACCGTGACCTCGTTTCTTGATGCTAAGCTGTTAGCCCAGTTTGCTGCCATCGATCGAGGTGATGATCCATTTAGCGAAAGTTTAAAACCGCGCTCCGACAAAACCGGATGGGCAACGAAGTCCTCCAGCAAACGTGCTGATGCCGTTTTCAATATTGTATATGATGCCCAAGCCCGGTATACCTTGCCCATCAACAGTTTACTCCGTCGTATTGAACAGGAAACACTGGCTAATCCGGAATTCCTGGGTCGCTGGCGTTTGGATTTTCGCGATGAACAAACAACGCATTACTCTGTAGATTTAACCTTACGCCAATTTCGCAACCCGGAACGCGTTCCAAGCTCCTTTATGGCAATTCGTGAAACGCTGTTCAGTGCCATGCGCGGGGAAGATGGGGAAGATTTTCTCACAGCAACAATTGACCTGGTGAAATATGCCGACTTAATTCTGGCTTATGCTCAAGCTTATAACGATTGGCTGGAAGAGATTGCAGAGCAATTCGATAAAGAAGCGATTTATGAAGTTAACGGCCGTCGCCGTACAGAAGCCATCTTTCTCGATTTAGACATCACAGAACTACTACTGCCTCGGCACGGTCATGTTTATCTGATTGCCCCAACTCATCCGTTAAGGTTGCTCTGGCACTTACAGCAAGCACAGTTAGCTCAAAACTGGCTAGAAACAGCTATTAGTCAAGGAGACGCTGGCAAACGATTGACCGAATCTATTCGGAATTTTATGCGCAAAGGTCTTGCCCCCGTCAATCTTCCTTCTACTATCCGTACAGCACACGGGAAGAATCTGGAAACCATTCCCCGCTTTTACGTCGAGCAAGGCCCTATTACGCCATTCTGGACACTATACATGCGCGAGAATGTACGTGATAAGCAAACGCTCCGTGCCCGAGTACAACGCGCTCTCGGCATCAGCTATCGTACTGCTCACCACATTGGAGAAGTGGACAAACAGCTTCTTTCACAAAAGATTCTTCGCTACCTGGTGCAACATCCTTACGTCCATGTGCTCAAGATAAATGTGTTTAATCCAGGTAATGCGGCTTTGATTGTTGATGCAATTTTGGAAATCGAAAAGTCTCGTAAGGATAGTCCAAGCTTACGCTACGAACTACGCCTCTTTACCCAAAGCGACCGCATTGATGATATCGGTGAAGCGGTTGAAGACTTAATGAATCCAGAGCGCCAGGTTAGTGCAGAAGCCGATGCCTTTACCATTCCCAGTCGCAATCACCTTTTTCCTAAGCTTAGGTTTAGCCGTAACAAGTTAGAAGAGTTTTTGGCACACCCGGAAGAACATGAAGCGCATATTTCGATTCTCCGCGATCTATTTCCCATTGATGTTGAACCCGAGCTAATAGGAAACGGCCGTTCTAGTTTCTTGCATGGGTTGGTACAAGAGCAAGTTAGCCAATTCAGCGGTGATGAAAGCCACTTCGCCTGGCAACGCCAGCTTCTGCCGACTTCATGTCAAGAACTTTCTAACGACACTTATGGCGTTAGCACGCTAATATCCAACATTATCCACAGGGTCGAAACCCTGCAAGCATCCATTGCTGTTGGACGCAAATCTGACAACACCGTACCCACATTGCGGCTAAATTTGCCACCAGCCGAAAAGAATTTCCTCTACCAGGTACATGCTATATCTGACTGGGTTTTCATTATTGACCGGTATTTAGGTCTTGAATATTTTGATAGTCAGGCAACACCGGATCGCCCCATGTACCTGCTTGATTTTACGCCTGAATTTGCGGGCACCGACACAGATCGTCTGCTCTTAACTACCCGAGCAGTTGAGGAAGTCGTACGTTTGGTACAACCCGCTTTAGACAAATACAATCTTCTTGACGACGAGGGTGTTGTTGAATTTTATTTTCTACAACTGCTTCGTTCACTAAGCGGACGCTTGGCCTTAAAGTTGCTTTCCTCCCCTAATCATCTCAATGAAGCGCTGGGGCTGGCCATGTCCCGTCTGTTTTTGGAGCAGTACGGACTCCTTGATAATGCGATCGTTCTACCACTCGATGCTCATAGCACTCTCGTCAACGAGGCGGGTGCAGAGTCCGTATTAGAAGAAGTTGTCACGCTGCAACGTGGCGATTTACTTCTTATCACATGCGATCCATCCTCACGAGCCTTACATTTCTACATTATAGAGGTGAAATGGCGATCGGATTTGGGGGATTTCTCTATTTATATGAGCTTACGCCAGGAAATTGAAAGGCAGCTGAAAAATAGCGAAAAGGTGTTGCGCCAACATTTT
>CAYONK010000125.1:0-9527 GCA_964405285.1 uncultured Ardenticatenaceae bacterium | reverse complement strand
GCCCTGGACCCCCCTGCAAAACATTAACCGGGACGCCACCTTCGGCCGCCTGGCCCGCTGGGACACGACCGGGTTTGCGCCTGGGGGGTATGCGCTGCGCTTAACGGCCGTTGACCGCAATAACATTCGCCTGGCCAACAGCCCGGTCTGCGAGGTGCAGATCGAACTTTTACCCTAGTTAACAGTGAACAGTCAACAGTGAACAGTGAACGGTTAACTGTTGGGCGCCAGACACTCGACTAACGACTACGAGACTACCTGACTATGACGACCGACGAATTAAACTACGCCGCTGTGATTACGATTACGTTGCCGGACGCCAGGCAATCCGCCTCGGTGACGGTGGTGCTGACGCCGCCGGACCGGGTGGCGCTGGACGGCCGTGTGAAACCCCTGGCCGACTGCACGCTGGCCGAATTACAGGCATTCGCCGATGAACTGGAGGCGGACATCTGGCAGGATTATCAGGCGATCACCCTGTTGGAACTGGATGAGCAGGCGAAGGCGGCCATCGAGGTGACGGTGGTGGACAGCGCGGGCAAGCCCCATTCGCTGGCCCACGTCTGGCGACAGCAGGCGATTGTCATGCCCGCCCCGGTGACTGAGGAGACGGTGGAGGAAGCGGGGGAGATGGAGATGGAAACGGCCGTTGCCGACGACATCCACTTCCCCCCGGAAACCCTGCCCGAACCGGAGCCGGAACCAATCGAAGAAGAGCCAGAAGTGATCGTAGCGAAATCGGAGCCGGTCTACGCCGAGCCGGAAGAGACGGTGAGCCAGGACGAAGAGGCGTCGGTGATCGCCCCCAGCCAGGCGCGGGTGCGGATCGCCGGGCGGCGGCTGCCCATCGGCACGCGCACCTGGATGGCGGTGGACATTTTGCTGGACGAACCCGCCTTCCGCGCCGCCCAGGCCCACGCCCTGAGCAGCCCCAATCGAGAAGTGGCCGGGGTGCTGATCGGTCCGCGCCCGGAGAAGCAGCCAGACGGCCGTTACGTCGTCCGGATCATAGACACCATCATCGCCAAATACACCGTCATGCAGGGGGCCAGCGTCACCTACACGCCCGAAAGCTGGCGCTATATGAACGATAAATTGATGGAGCGCTACCCGGATGAAACGGCCGTGATGGTCGGCTGGTATCACACCCATCCCGGCTTCGGTATTTTCCTCTCCGGCATGGACCAATTCATCCATCAGAACTTCTTCACCCAAATCTGGCACGTCGCCCTGGTGCTAGACCCGCAGGGGCGCAAGAGCGGCTTCTTCTGCTGGGACCGCCAGAAAACCCGCGTCAGCCCGGTGGAGTTTGAGTGGCCAGCGTGGGCGGAACGGACGTGGTGAGTGGGGGAGCAGGGGAGATGAGGAGCAGGGGAGCAGGGGAGAATCTCCCGTTCTCCCCTGCCCCCTGCTCCCTTTCCTCTCTTTTCGGGTATAATGCAGGACATGGCAGAAGAAACCTTACCGCCCATTGAGATAACCAGCGACGACATCAGCGAGGCGAATCGCCTGAGCCTGCATTGTCCGATTTGCGCCGGGGCGGTGGAGAACAATGTGCGCGAGGCGGCGCTGACGCCGGTGGTCTGCCAGAAGTGCGGCACGCTCTATCATCGTGCCTGCTGGGAGCAGAGCGGCGGCAAGTGCGCCATCCTGGGCTGCGAATGCACCAAGTATTACGTCTTTGGCCGTGACCGCGACCCGGCCCTCAAGATCACCTACGCCGATTTACCGCAGGCGGCAAACGGCCGTGACCCCATCAGCCCCCAGACCAAACGGCTCAAAGCAGAGCAGGCGCGTGAAGTGGAACGGCTGCGCCAGCCCGGCTTCTGGCAGCGGCTCTGGCAATGGCTGTTGGACCAGATTAGGATAGGGTAGCCGGTTGCCAGTTGCCGGTTGCCAGTGACGCACCGGCCACCAGCCACCGGCCACAGGCTACCTCCCCCCATGATCCGCCCCCTCAAAGTTAACGAGCAATCTGCCTTTATTGACCAGCAGTGCGCCTTGTGTAAGGAGCATTTTGCGGCGGGGGATGAGATTGTGATCTGCCCGGCGGATGGGGCACGGCATCACGCGGCTTGCTGGGAGGCGAATGGGTTTAAGTGTTCGGCGTTTGGCTGCACGGGCAACGGCCGTTTCCAAACCGACAACGCCCCGCCTGAGGTGCTAGAAGGGGAGGTGGTGGAGGAAAACGGCCGTTCCAAAGTGCGTGTTCTCCCCAGCAGCAGCTTTGGCTGCGCCCAGACCTGCCTGCTCCTCAGCATCGCCCTGGCCATTATCCTCATCGCCTTCGGCTGCTTCGGCCTCTGGGCTATCGCCGACTACATTTTTATTGAGGTGCTTGGTTGGCAGTACCGCGCCCCGCTCACCGGCTTGATTTTGCTTTATTTGGTGGGGTTTTAGGGATTTTTATTACAAAGAGACAGATTTTTATTACAAAGAGACAAAGGAACAAAGGGACAAAGGGTTTTTTAACGTTGGAAGATTTTTTAACGCAAAGGCGCGAAGGGGCAAAGACGCAAAGAGTAGTCCTATCCCTTTTCCCCTATCTTTGTTCCTTATGTCCCTTTGTTCCTTTGTATTAAATTCTTACCATGCAAGCAATCCAAGAATTTAGCCAGAGCGTCATCGAAAATGTGGAGCGGGTGATCATCGGCAAGCGGGAAGTGGTAGAACTGCTGCTGGTCGCCTTGCTATGCGAAGGGCATGTACTGCTGGAAGACGTGCCCGGCACAGGCAAGACCATGCTGGCCCGCGCCCTGGCGGGCAGCCTGGGCATCAGCTTCAAGCGGCTGCAATGCACCCCCGACCTGCTGCCCAACGACGTGACCGGCGTCTCGATTTTTGACCAGAAGACGCAGGCGTTTACCTTCATCCCCGGCCCCGCCTTCACCCACATCCTGTTGGCCGACGAGATTAACCGGGCGACGCCGCGCACCCAATCGGCCCTATTGGAGGCGATGGGGGAGCGGCAGGTGACGGTGGATGGGGTGACGCGGGTGTTAGAACGGCCGTTTTTTGTCATGGCCACGCAAAACCCCGTCGAGTACGAAGGGACGTTCCCCCTGCCCGAAGCGCAACTCGACCGCTTCTTCATGAAGCTCAGCCTGGGCTACCTGGACGAAGCCACCGAAAACCAGATGCTGCAAAACCTGGGCGGCGCGCACCCCATCGAAAGCCTGACGCCGGTGGCCGATGGCGGACATCTGCCGGAACTCGCCCAACAGGTGTGGCAGGTCCACGTAGACGAAACCCTGCGCCAATACATCATCCGTCTCGTTTTCGCCACCCGCCGCCATAACGATTTACTCCTGGGAGCCAGCCCGCGCGGCAGCCTCAGCCTCTACCGGGCGGCCCAGGCGTACGCCGCCGTGCAAGGGCGCGACTATACCCTGCCCGACGACGTGAAGAAGCTGGCCGCGCCCGTCCTGGCCCATCGCTGCCTGCTCCACCCGGAAAGCGCCCTGCGCGGCATCACCATTGGCAACATCATGGCCGCTATTCTGGCCGACACCCCACTCGACATCGGCCGGCTTGATTAAGTTGAGTTACAGAGGTTATAGGTTACAGGTTACATCGGGGCATGTAACTTGCAACCTGTAACTTGTAACCCGTAACTCCCCCAATCTTATGGGACAGTTTTCGGCGCTGATTCTCGTGTTGCTGCTCGTGGCCTTCTGGCTGAACGTGGACTTTATTTTCTACCTGGTCTACGTCAGCCTGGGGTTGTATGCCTGGAACCGCTGGCGCACCCCGCGCATGTTGGCCCAGATCAACGTCCGGCGGACGTTCGACGACCACGCTTTTTGGGGCGAAGAAGTGCCGATCACCCTCCACTTACACAACCAGAGCCGTCTGGCCGTGCCCTGGCTGCAAATTCAAGAATCGGTCGCCACCGAACTGACCACCCGCCGCAGTCCGCATCAGGCGCTTTCCTTAAACGGCCGTTCCAAAACCCAAGTCAATTATCAGGTGCAGGCCAACTTTCGCGGCTATTATCGGCTGGGGCCGCTGCGCTTAAAGAGCAGCGATTTGTTCGGCTTCTTCCCAGAGCAGACGCGCAGCTTCCCGGCCGATTACCTGACGGTTTATCCACGAATCTGGTCCTTAGGGCAGCTTGGCTTGCCCTCGCGCCTGCCGTTTGGCACAATCGCCAGCCGCCAGCGCCTCTTTGAAGACCCGGCCCGGCCGATGGGAACACGGCCGTTTCGCTCTGGCGACTCATTACGGCAAATCAACTGGAAGGCCAGCGCCCACACCCGCAACCTGCTGGTGAAGACCTTTGAACCGGCGATTTCGTTGGAAACGGCCGTTCTCCTCAACCTCCATCGCGGCGACTACCAATCACGAGAGCTGCGTTACACCAGCGAATGGGCCATCGAAGTGGCCGCTTCCCTGGCCGCCCATCTGGTAGATTTACGCCAGCCTGTGGGTCTGGTCAGTAATGGTCTGGACCCATTCCAGCGCCAGGCGGATGCGCCATTGCAGTTCGACGAGACGAGCGGCCGTCTGCTGCTCGATCAGCCAGCGCAGCCGCTATTGCCGCCACCGATACCGCCCCGACCCGGCCGGCCGCACCTGATGAAGCTGCTCGGCCAACTGGCCCGGCTGGAAACCGGCGAGACTGCGCCCTTTCCGCAATGGGCGGCCACCGCTTCCCTCGGCCTCAGTTGGGGCGTCACTTTGTTCGTCATCACCCCGCGCGGCGATGAAGCCACTTGCTACGCCCTGCACCGGCTGGTCCGCGCCGGGTTCAACCCGGTTCTGCTGGCCATCGAGCCAGACCGGGAATTCGCCCTGGTCCGCCAACGCGCCCGACGCCTCGGCTTCGCCGCCTACCACATCCCAGAGCGACGCGATCTAGTGAAGGGCCTTGTTAACAGTTAACCGATGACGATCTCATGACCACCCAACCTCCCCCACCCTCTTCAAGACACGCTGCTCGTGGCGGGCTGCTCATTCTTATGGCGCTGGCGCTGGTGACGGGGTTGGTGACAGTGTTGCAGCGATTTGACCCGGAACGGCTGTGGTGGTTTGCCTTGCTCATTTGCCTGGTCGTCGCCCTGGAAGCCTACGCTACCACGCTCTGGCTCATTCAGCCTGAGCAACGGCCGTTGAACCATTTCCAATACCGCGCCGCCGAATGGGTGGTTATTTTTCTGGGGGTACGCCTGGCCGCCTGGGCCATTCAGGGCAACTGGCCCCAGGCAGACCTCTGGCCCAATTACCTCAACAACCCCCTGCTGCTCATCAACGACCTCTACTTCTTCATCTTGCTCATACTGGCCGGCGTCGCCTGGTATCGCGTCGTAAAGACCAGCGCAGTCTTTATCCAACTAGCCCCGGATTCAGCGGAAATCGCCTATTACACCCTTTCCCGGCAAGAACGGGTAGAAGCCAATCAACCGCTCTCCCCAAACCGCGAACTGCTCCTGGAAACATTTCGCCAGCAGTTTCTCAGCGGTGCGATCCTGATGCTAATCTGTGTGATGCTGGTCACGCTGGACAGCGACATCTTGCGCCTGACGCGCAATCCCCTGACGGCTGGGATTAGCCGACTAAACCTGCCGCCTTTGCTTTTAACCGGCTTGCTGACCTATTTCTTGAGCGGATTTTTGCTTCTCAGCCAGGGGCGATTGGCGATGTTAGAGGCGCGCTGGCTCTCGCAAGATGTGCCCCAGTCTGATGATGTAGCCGGGCAGTGGCGGCGACGCTCTACGGTTTTGCTGTTGTTCATTGGTCTGGCGGCGGCGTTTTTGCCGATTGGCTCAACGCTGCCTTTTGCCTGGCTGCTAAACCGTCTGTATTACCTGGTTGGCTCATTCATCAGTTCGGTCATTTACCTGATTTCGCTTCTCTTCTACAATCTGCTGCGGGCTTTTTTGCCTGACGAGCCAATGCCGGAGCCGGAACCAACGGAACCGCTGACATTTTTTCCCCAGGCTGAGTCTCCGCCCCCGCCGCTGGAGACCGATTCCTTGCTGCAAATGATCGCGAGTTCGGCGTTTTGGGCAGTGGCGATTGTGGTGGGGATAACGGCCGTTCTCTTCTTCCTGCGCGACCGGGGTGTGCCGCTCAACCTGGCCTGGTTGGAACGGGCAGCCGCCCTGCTCGGCCAATGGTGGCGCGGCTTCTGGCATGGCCTGGCGGAGGGGGCGACGGAACTGCGCCGGGCGGTGCAAGCCCGCCTCCTTCAGGCGCGGGGCCAGGACGAGCCGGGAAAACCGCGTTGGCGCTTCGTGCGGCTGAACGCCCTATCGCCCCAGGAGAAGGTGCGCTACTTTTACCTCTCGACGGTGAAACGGGCAACCCAACAGGGCGTGCCCCGGCAAGAGAGTGAGACACCCAAGGAGTATGCCGCTGATTTGAAGGAGAACTGGCCGGAGGAGGAAACGGCCGTTGACGACCTGACCGAAGCCTTCCTCCACGCCCGCTACAGCCGCCAGCCGATAGCAGAGGGGGAAATCCCACCCATTAAGGCGCAGTGGGAACGGTTAAAAGCGAGGTTGCGAAAGCGGAAAGATGAGATTAGCGATTAGAGATTGCCAATCTCTAATCGCCAATCTCCATTTCATCGGCCAAAAACGGCCGTTATCAGCCCCCAAACCAACACCCCCAACAATAACCGGATGTAGATCGGGTTTAAATTCAGCCCAACGGCCCCCAAAATCCAGCGAAAGGCCATGCCCGCCAGCGCCCCCACCACAATACCGATCAATGCGCCCTTAAGCGCCTGATCCGGCACCGTGATTAGTACGCCGACGACCGCTCCGGCCAACACCGCATACAAGGTCCAGATCATCCCTCGCAGGATCATTCCACCAACCACCGCGCTGCTCGGCCCATCCAGCGAGTTGAGGATGGACCCCATTGACGCGCCGGTCACTGTGCTAACTTGTACCAATTGGTAGACAGCCATCCCCAGTCCCAAGAGCAAACCAAACAACAACGCTCGCCCCAGGGCATCCGGTGTCTGTACAATAGGGATGATAATCGCGCCCACCACCAGGCCGACAATCAGACCATCAATCAGGCCATTGCTCAAAGTCGCCCAAAGGTTGAGGTGCATATTGGCCAAAATTCCCAGGCCAAATGCCCGACTCACCAGAAATGTCATTCCCATACCTTTTCACCCTCCTTCTGCCTCTGCGGGCAGCCAGCTACCTGAATTATAGCCAACTATGAACGTCTCATAAAATAGTGGCATTTCTCCGCAGCCCGCATAGAATCATACCCACAAGAAGAGGTTAAGAGAAACACCACCATTCATCATTCACAATTCACCATTCTGGAGGGCTTTCCCATGAAACAGCTAGTAGAATGCGTGCCGAATTTCAGCAACGGCCGTTCCCCCGAAATCTACAATGGCATCGCCGACGCCATCCGTTCCGTCCCCGGCGCCCACGTCCTCGACGTCAGCGCCGACCCCGACCATAACCGCACCGTCATCACCTTCGTTGGCGCTCCCGACGACGTGGTCGAGGCAGCCTTCCGCGCCATCGCCTTCGCCGCCCAACATATCAACCTTGACGAGCATCAGGGCGAACACCCGCGGATCGGGGCCACCGACGTCTGCCCCTTCATCCCCATCCAGGGCGTCACCACCGCCGACTGCGTCGCTCTGGCGAAGAAATTGGGCCAGCGCGTCGGCGAAGAGCTAGGCATCGCCGTCTATCTCTACGGCGACGCCGCCACCCGACCGGAGCGGCAAAAATTGGCCGCCATCCGCAAAGGGGAGTACGAACTGTGGCGCGACGAAGTCGCCACCAACCCGGCCCGCCAACCCGACTATGGCCCGGCCGAAGCCAAACCCTGGGGAGCCACCGTCATCGGCGTGCGCCCCTTCCTCATCGCCTACAATATCTATCTCAACAGCAGCGATGTCGCCATCGCCGACCAGATCGCCCGTGACATCCGCTTCATCGGCGGCGGGCTGCGTTTTGTCCAGGCGAAGGGCTTCCTGGTAGACGGCCAGGCGCAAATCAGCATGAATCTGACCGACTTTGAGAAAACGCCCATCTTCCGGGTGCAGGAAATGGTGCGGCGCGAGGCGGCGCGGTACGGATTGACCATCACTAAAGCGGAATTGGTGGGATTGACGCCGCAAAAAGCGCTGCTGGAGGCAGCCAAATGGTATTTGCAGCTTGCCAATTTGCAAGACAGCCAGGTGTTAGAACTGCGGTTGCAAGAGGCGCTGGCCACAGAAAAAACGGATATTACCCCTCACGCCTTCATCGAGGCGACGGCCGCCGCCACCCCCGCGCCCGGCGGCGGTTCGACGGCGGCTCTGGCCGGGGCATTGGCCGCCGCCCTGACGCAAATGGTCGCCGGGCTGACGGCCGGCCGTAAAAAATACGCCGAAGTGGACGAGATAGCACGGACGATTCTGGCTGAGGCGGAAGCGCTGCGCGAACAGCTAACGGCCGCCATCGCCGAGGATGCCGCTGCTTTTACCGAGGTAATGGCCGCTTTTCGGCTGAAAGATGTGGACGAGACGGAGAAGCAGGCGGCTATCGAAGCAGCCACTATTCACGCCGGTGAAGTGCCGCTAAGGGTGGCTTACCTAAGCCGGGACGCAGCGCGGTTGGCGGCGCAGATGGCCCGCCTGGGCAATGTGAACGCGGTCAGCGACGCGGCGGCCGGGGTCTTGCTGGCGGCGGCGGCGGTGCAGGTGGCCGCGCTGAACGTGAATATCAACGGCCTTGGCCTGCAAGACCGGGCGCGGGCCGAAAGCTGGCGCGAGCAGGCCGCCGCCCTGGAGCGCGAGGTGGCCGACCTGTCCGCCGAAGTCCGAGCCATTGTCGCCGAACGAGGCGGCTTCTAAGATGAGCCACCCGCAGAAGCGCGGCAAGCGCGGAGAGAAGTTCACAATTCACAATTCGCAATTCACAATTCACAATTCTCTCCCTGCGCTCCGGCCTTTCCTCGGACTGCTCTTGCTCTGGCTGCTGGCGGCTTGTAGTCCGGGCACGGTTGAGGTGGCGGCAGTGGCGGAACCGGCACTGCCACCACCAACGGCAACGGCCGTTGAGCCGCCCATCGTCGCCACCTTCCCGCCGCCCCCGCCCATCGTCATCACGGCCACGCCGCAGCCGGAGTTGCCTTCTTTTGCGGCGGTGAACCCGGCGGAGGTGGCGCAAGAGGGGGGAAGGGAAGGGGAAACGGCCGTTGTCCCCGATCCGCTCGCCGACCCCACCGAGACATCTCCACCCATGCCCACTTTCACCCCGCCCAACCTGCCCTTCACCTCCCACGACGAGCATTTCTGGCTGCAACGGCCGATCCCCGAAGGCGGCACCGTCTGGACAGACAAGACTTACCCCTATGGCGGCACGCGCGGCGGTACGCTGCGCCCCCATCATGGCGTAGAGTTTTACGTGCCGCAGGGGACACCGGTGTTGGCGGCAGCGGCCGGCACCGTGGTCGTCGCTGGGGAAGATAACGACATTGTCTACGGCGAGAAATTAGGCTTTTATGGCAAGCTGATCATCATTGAGCTAGACGCCACCTGGCAAGGGCAGCCGGTTTAC
>CAYONK010000124.1:6221-9527 GCA_964405285.1 uncultured Ardenticatenaceae bacterium | reverse complement strand
AACGGCCGTTACCGGCGGCATCTCCCCCATCTTCTCCAAAGAAGTGCGCCACTGGGAAGCGCAAATCATTGCCTGGTCCGCCCAGTTCGGTCTGGACCCGGACATCACCGCCACCATCATGCAAATTGAGTCCTGCGGCGACCCGAACGCCGTCTCCAGCGCCGGGGCGCAAGGATTATTCCAGGTGATGCCTTTTCACTTTGCCGCGGGCGAGACGATGCAAGACCCGGACACCAACGCCTTTCGCGGCCTAAAATTCTACGACACCATGCTCAAGCACACCGGCGGCGACATCTTCCTCTCCTTTGCCGGGTACAACGGCGGTTATCGCGCCGCGAACAATCCGCATAGCACCTGGGCGCGGGAGACGCAGCGCTACTACTACTGGGCGCAAGGCATTTACGAAGAAGCCAAAGCGGGCAAAACCAGCAGCGACCGGCTGGCAGAATGGATGGCCGCCGGTGGCGCCGGGCTGTGCCGTCAGGCAGCCAATCGGTTAGGGATTTAAGGAGCGAGATTGGAGATCGAGCCGTTCGCAATCTCCAATCTCCAACCCCTAATCTCTAATCTTCTCTCCCCTTTCTCTCCCCTTCTCAGTAGTACCATTGAACAAATATCGGCGGTTGGGATAGAATTCCCACATGAATGAGATTGCCCGACCGCGAAAAATCCCCCGTCTTAACTTAGGCGCCCGCCTTACTCTAGCCATTGGTGGCGGTATCATCCTGGCCAGCCTGGCCCTTTTCACCTGGTTGTACCATCTTCAAGAGAAGCAGGCGATGCAGCAAGTGGAGACCCAGGCTGACGCGCTGCTGACGGAGATGATGATTGTCCGCGATTGGGTGGCCGGATATGGTGATGTCTGGACGACGGAGCCGGGGGATTATTATGTGGAGGGGGATGGCCCGTTTTATCGCAAATCGCCGGGCATGGTGACGAAGGAAATCTCGGTTCTCACCAATGCCCGCGAGAATTTCCGCTTTCACATCACCAGCCTGGAGTTGAAGAACCCGGAAAACGCGCCGGACGCTTTTGAGTTGGCGGCCCTGCACAGGTTTGAGGAATCGCCGGTCACGTTTAGCCAGATTGAAGTGATTGATGGGGAACGCTTTTACCGACGCATGATACCGCTCTTCACCCAGGAGACGTGTATGGAGTGCCATCCGGGGGTGCAGGTCGGGTCGGTGCGTGGCGGGATCAGCGTGCTTGTGCCGATGGCTGAGGTGGATCAATCATTGGCGGATGGGCGACGGGCGTTGGTGATAACGGCCGTTCTCATCACCACCCTCATGACCGGCCTGCTCTATGTGATGGTCCGCCGCATGGTCATCCGGCCACTGCGCCAACTGCGCGGCGCGGCCGTCGCCATGGGGCAGGGGGATTACCAGGCCCACTGCGCCCTACAAACGGGCGACGAACTGCAAGACCTCGGCGAAACCTTCAACCAGATGGCCGGTAACTTGCGCCAATACCAGGATTCTCTCCACCAGCAAATTGCCCAACGGACGCGCGAACTGAACGCCCTGGCGGAAATGGCCCTGACCATCAGCCGCTCTCAAGACCTGAAAAGCGTCCTCAGCGAGGCGTTGGCCCAGGCGTTGCAGGCCACAGAGATGGAAGGCGGCGTTATCCACCTGCTCGGCCCTTCCGGCGGCGTCGCGGTCACGGTGCAGCATGGCGTTTCCCCGGCGGTGGTGGCCTGCATGAGCCGGGCCTCGGCGGGGGAAGGCTGTACGTTGTGGGGGTTGAGGCGCAGCCTTCAGGTGATTGATTTGCAGGCGGATACAGCCCACCAGGATTGCCCGGAAAACGGCTGCCCGGCCATCGCCCAAGATTACCAGGGGCTTGTCGTGGTGCCGCTACGCACCGGCAATAAGGAGTTGGGGACGCTGACGCTGTTACATCGGGGGGAAACGGCCGTTTCCCCCGAACAACGCCAATTCATCACCTGCCTGGGCAACCAACTCGGCGTGGCCGTCGCCAACGCCCGCTTTCAGGAAGAGATCGAACGGTTGGCAATTTTGGAAGAGCGTGGCCGCATTGCCCGCGAACTGCACGACAGCCTGGCGCAAACCTTGAGCTGGCTCCACCTGAAAATGGACATGCTTACCCAAACCATCGAAGCGGGCAACATCCCCCAAACCCGGCAAGAAGCGCTCGACGTGCGTCAGGTGGTAGACCAGGCCGTTTTCGAGGTGCGCGAATCCATTGACGGCCTGCGCATCCAGCCCGCCGAGGGCCTGTGCAGCGCCGCTTCAACCTACGTGGCCGAATTCAGCCGCCGCAGCCGTTTGCCCGTAGACCTGATCATCGGCGATGAATGCCATCTCAGCCCGGTGGTGGAAATTGAGGCGCTGCGTATCTTGCAGGAGGCGTTGACCAACGCATACAAACATGCCCAGGCGACCCGCCTGGAGGTTTATTTCCAGCGGAATAACGGCCATGTGGAGCTTTCCGTGCGCGATGATGGGCGTGGGTTCGACCCGCTGACGATTGAGTCTGGCGGGCATTATGGGCTGCGGATTATGCAAGAGCGGGCGGAACGGGTAAACGGCACGTTCTACCTGGAAAGCGCCCCTGGCGTAGGCACACAGATCATCGTTCGCCTGCCGGTTGAAAAGGCCCAGACACCGGGCGAAAAGCAGGCGGAAGGTCTCCTTTCGTCACCCGTTTACCTGGCAGGGGATTGATGAGTCAGACCAAACCCATCCGCGTCCTGCTGGCGGACGACCATCAGTTGTTCCGTGAAGGCATCGCGGGTTTGTTGAGCCGCGAACCGGACATTGAAGTGGTCGGGCAAGCGAGACATGGGGCGGAGGGGGTGAACTTGGCCGAACAGCTTCGACCAGATGTTGCCTTGTTAGATATCCAGATGCCCCATTGCACCGGCCTGGAGGCGGCGCGCCAATTGCTGGCGACCCAGCCGGGATTGAAGATTATCATGCTCACCATCTCGGAGAGTGATCAGGATTTGTTCACGGCCGTTAAAGCGGGGGCGCAGGGGTATTTGCTGAAGGGGAGTACAAGCGCGGGGGAATTGGTAACGGCCGTTCGCCAGGTAGCCGCCGGCGAAGCGATTATCGCCCCCAGTCTGGCGCCCCGCCTGTTGGCAGAGTTTACCGCCCTGAGCCAACAGCAGGAGCGAGAGCCAGAAGGAGAGGGGGAGAAAGACGAGGGGGCGCTGCGGCAGGTGTTGAGCGAACGGGAGATGGAAGTGCTGGAATTGGTGGGCCAGGGTTTAAAAAACCGGGAGATCGCCGACCAACTCTTTATCTCAGAGAACACGGTGCGCACCCACCTGCGGAA
>CAYONK010000124.1:0-6121 GCA_964405285.1 uncultured Ardenticatenaceae bacterium | reverse complement strand
CGCGTAGCCCATTCGCGCTAAATTTCACAAAATTCATCCCCCAAATCATCCAACTGGACTATAGACGCTGCTTCCCCTAGATTTTACAATCAAAGTGATCCTCATGGATTGTGGGCCACAATGTGGTCCACGATTGTATTTGTTGTAATCAAGGAGAAAGAGATGATGAAAAGAAATCCCCTCGTACTTGGATTGACCCTGTTATTGCTGCTGCTGTTGGTCGCCTGTGGTCGGACCGCTCAAGAGGAAACGGCCGTTGCCCCGGTCGCTGAAGATCCCGCCCCGGCCGTCGCCGCCCCGGCGCCAGACGAGTATACCCCGGCCGCCCTGGCCGCTTTCGCCCCTTTGCCGGAAGTGGCTCTGCCGACCGATTATGAGTTGACCGATGCAATTATTGACCTGGGGCGCATTTTGTATTACGAAGAGCGCATTTCCATCAGCCAGGAAATGAGCTGCAACACCTGCCACCTGCTGGACAACTACGGCGTGGACGGTTTGCAATTCTCTCTGGGGCATGATGGCGTACCGGTCGGCCGTAACTCCCCCACCGTCTACAACGCCGCCCTGCACATCGCCCAATTCTGGGATGGCCGCGCCGCTGACGTGGAAGAGCAGGCGCAAGGCCCCATCCTCGCCTCCGGCGAAATGGGCATGCCCGATCCCGACTACGTCCTCTTCGTCCTGAACACTATTCCGGGCTACTTGCCCCTGTTTGAAGCGGCCTTCCCCAACGACCCAGACCCGATCAACTACGACAACGTCGGCCGGGCCATTGGCGCCTTCGAGCGCAAGCTGATCACCCCCGGACGCTTCGACGCCCTGCTGAACGGCGACGAGAATGCCCTGAACGAGCAAGAGAAGCGCGGGCTGGCCCTCTTTGTCTCCACCGGCTGCACCACCTGCCACTACGGCGACGCCATCGGCGGTAAGCGGTACGCCGTCTTGGGTCAGGTCAACCCCTGGCCGGATGTCACGGATGAAGGGCGTTTCATCATCACCGGGAACGAAGTGGATATGTTCTCCTTCAAAGTGCCGAGCCTGCTGAATATTGCGGAGACCGGCCCCTATCTGCACGACGGCAGCATCACTTCTCTGGCAGAGATGGTAAAATTGATGGCTTTCCATCAGCTTGACAGGGAACTGACCGACGCGCAAGTGACCGACATCGTGGCTTTCTTGAATGCGCTGACTGGCGAGATCCCCTGGGATTACATCGCCGTGCCGGAATTCCCGCCCAGCGGCCCGGACACCCCCGGCCCGTATGAATATGAAGGCAATTAGCCTGTACTGATTGTGTAACCATTCAGACCTGACAGGTTTTCTGGAACCTGTCAGGTCTTTGGTGTTTCTACTGTTATGACGTTTCGCAGCAACATTCCGAGTTCTGAGATCACGCCGGAGGGGGTTTACCTCAACCGGCGTCAATTCATGAAAGGGGCTGCCGCGCTGTCGGCAACGGCCGTTTTAGCTGCTTGCGGCGCACCCCAAAGCCCAACCCCATCAGAAGCGGTTGGGGGAGATGGGGCAACTGCCGTTCCTACCTTCACCCCCGCCCCCGACAACCTCACCAGCGAACAGGACATCCTCAGCTACAACAACTTCTTCGAGTTCACCCAGGACAAGGAGAAGGTGGCGACGCTGGCAAAGGATTTGGTCACTTCCCCCTGGCAGGTGGCGGTGGGTGGGTTGGTGCGCAATCCCGGCGTCTACGACGTAGACGACCTGAAGCGGCAGTTCGACCCGGAAGAGCGCGTTTATCGGCTGCGCTGCGTGGAAACCTGGTCTATGGTCATCCCCTGGCTTGGGTTCCCACTACACAAGCTGCTGCAAGCCGTGGAGCCATTGACCGAGGCGCAGTTCGTTCGCTTCGAGACGCTTTACGACCCGGCGCAAATGCCCGGCCAGCGCACCGATTGGTACGAATGGCCTTACGTGGAGGGGTTGCGCCTGGACGAAGCGATGCACGATCTGACGCTGTTGGCGACCGGGCTGTATGGCAAAGATTTACAACCGCAGAATGGCGCGCCTATCCGCCTGGTGGTCCCCTGGAAATATGGCTTCAAGAGCATCAAATCCATCGTGAAAATTGACCTGGTCGCGGAGCAGCCGGTTTCGCTTTGGGAGAAGGCGTCGCCCCGCGAGTATGGCTTTTACGCCAACGTCAACCCGACTGTGGCCCATCCTCGCTGGTCGCAGGCGACGGAACGGCGGATCGGCGAGGTGCGCCGTCGCAAGACGGAGATGTTTAACGGTTACGAAGCGGAAGTGGCGCACTTGTATGAGGGGATGGATTTGAAGGCGAATTTTTAGAGGGTTGGATAGTTGGTTGGGTTGGATGGTTTGTTGACAAACCCAACCAACTAACACACCTAACAAACTATTTTTATGAAAGAGAAACGGCCGTTATCCCCCCTCCAACTCCTCGTCCATCTGCTCGCCTGGGTTCCTTTACTCTTGCTTGTTTGGGATTATTGGCAGGGACAGCTGGGCCTGAACCCCATCCGCGCCATCACCCTGCGCACCGGCAAGACGGCGCTCGTTTTGCTGCTGCTGTCGCTGACGGTGACGCCGCTGGTGATTTTGTCGGGCAAGACGAGGCTTTATCGCATTAGACGGCCGTTGGGCCTCTACGCCTTCTTTTACGCCGCGATCCACCTTCTCATCTTTGTCGGCCTGGATTATGGCTTCGATTGGGAGTTGGTCGTCGAGGCGCTGCGCTCCAACCGCTTCATCTTCGCCGGTCTGGCTTCTCTGCTGATCATGGTTCCCCTGGCTCTCACCTCCCCCCACGCCATAAGGTTAAAAATGGGTAGTCAGCGCTGGCGCAAGCTGCACCGCTGGGCCTACCTGGCGGCCATTCTGGCCGTCATCCATTACGCCCTGCTGGTGCGCCAGTATTACACCCAGCCAATCATCTTTGGCTCCATCCTGTTTGCCCTGCTGGCGATCCGTCTCGTCCACGCCGTAGCCAAACGCCGCCGTTTGACGTAGAATAACCTGTAATACCAATCTCCGACCGGCTCAATTTGTTTGGACGCGAGTCTTCACTCGTGCGTCAGGAGCAGGTAACGATGGCAAGCATCAGGGCAACGGCCGTTGCCGGTCTTTTCTATCCGGCCCATCCGGCTGAATTACGGCAGATGGTGCGGGATTTCTTGCGCGCAGCCCCACCCGCCGCCCCGCCCCCCGGTTTTGTTCCGAAAGCAATCATCGCTCCCCACGCCGGTTACATCTACTCCGGCCCAATCGCCGGTTCCGCCTACGCTTCTCTAACCCGTCTGGCCGAACAGATCACCCGCGTTCTCCTGCTCGGCCCGGCCCACACGCTCGCTTTTCGCGGTCTGGCCGCCCCGTCTGCCGACTTTTTTGCCACCCCCCTGGGCGATGTGCCGGTAGACCGCGACACGCTGTCCCTTCTTTCCGGTTTGCCTCAGGTGCGAACGCAAGACACTGCCCATATTCGTGAGCATGGTTTGGAAGTCCATTTGCCGTTTTTGCAAGTGACATTGGGCGAGTTCTCCCTGATCCCTTTGCTGGTGGGCGAAGTGGAGCCAGAGGACGTGGCTGAGGTTATCGAGCGATCTTGGGACGGGCCGGAAACGCTTATCGTCGTCAGTTCTGACCTGAGCCATTACCACGATTACTCGACTGCGCAGGAGTTGGATGCGGCGACGGCCGAGGCGATTGAGCGGTTAGAGCCAGAGGCGATTTCTCGTTACCAGGCGTGTGGGCGTTTGCCCATCCAGGGAATGCTTTTGGCAGCGCAGAGGCATCATCTGGCCGTCTACCGACTCGACCTGCGCAATTCTGGCGATACGGCCGGGACGAAGGATCGGGTTGTGGGCTATGGGGCGTGGGTGATTGGGTAGCCGGGGTCGCCGCCGCTACTGTAACAACAGGTGCAGCGATTCGGCCAGGTGGGGAACGGCCGTTATCCGCGCCGATTGGTAGAATTCCCCCAGGCGGGGCAGGTCAATCTGGGCCAGCATCGCCTCGGCGGCCAGATTGGCCGGTAGCAGCCCGTGAAAGCGCCCCATCTCCAGGCGGTTAGACAGGGTGGCGAAGGTGGTCCGCGCCGCCTTCGCCGCCAGACTGTCTGACCAGGGCGGCAGTTGTTGGATGGGTTGGCTAAGGCTGAGGCAGAATTCGTTCACGTCATTGGCGCTGATCTGGTTGGCCTGGAGAACGGCCGTTAACACCATCCCCCACACCGTCCCACCAAAATGGAAGAGGTAGCCGCCCGCCGCCTGCGGCAGCGTAACCATCTCGCCCGCCGCCAACCCCATCGCGCGGGCCACCTGCTGCGTCACGGCGAAGGGGATGGCGGCGTAGGGCTTTTGCAGCCGCACCACTTCGTCCACCGGCTGGCCGGGCGCCGCCTTCAGGCCAAAGCGATTGAACTCCTGCCAGACCACCACCATCGGCCGGCCGCCGAACAACAAAACCGCGCCCGGCGGATAGACCCGCTCCGTCTGGCCGAGAACCTGACCGCTGTAGGCGTCAACGGCCGTTGCCAGCCGCGCATCCCCGCCGATATTGCTGTAAATCTCCTGCCGGTCCAGTAGCTCTTGCAGCTTTTCGTCCGGCTTCCACTCGCCAAACCGCCCGGATTGCAAATACCCTTCATACGTCAACTGCGCCACGATCTGGAGGATCGCCTCGCTTGTCACCTCTGGCGGGGCGATGCGGCGCACATCGGCCAGCCGCACCGCGCCGGTTGGACTTTGCTTGATCAGGCTAAAAATCTGCTGCGCCAACACCGACGGCCGGAACCCATAGGTGGACGATTGACGATTGACGATTGACGATTGACCATTTTCCGCCAACGCTAACAACGCTTCAAACCGCGCCCATTCGCCGGGCGATTTGGGCAGACAGAGGACGGGCGTCTGGGCGGCGCGGCGGCTGCCCCGGCCGATGCGCTGCAAAAAGGCGTTCAGGTCGGGTGGCGCGCCGAGCAGGGCCACATCATCCACGCTGCCGATGTCTACGCCCAGTTCCAGGGTGGAGGTGGCCACGCAGACGGCGACGGCAGCCTGGGCGAAGCGTTCTTCCACGTCGCGGCGCACGGCAGCGTCGAGATTGCTGTAGTGGACGAAGATGTCGGCGTGATGGGGCAGGCGTTGGCGCAGGAGAACGGCCGTTTGCTCCACCTCATCCCGCGAATTGCAGAAGATGAGGGATTTGTAGGCGCTCCGGGAGGCCAGGGCGTCTACCAGGGTGTCCAGGTCGTATAACGGCCGTATCTCGGCCATGATGGCCCGACCACCGGGGGTTTGCAGGAAACGGCCGTTGCGCAAATAACGCCGCGCCACTCCTTCCGGGTCCGGCACGGTGGCCGAGAGGGCCACCCGCTGCGCCGGTTCCGCTTCAGGATGGGCGTATTGGCGGATACGCTCGATCCGCGCCAGCAGGCAGCGCAGATGGTCGCCGCGCGGCGTGTTGTCGAACAGGTGAATCTCGTCCAGCACAATCGCCTGCACGTTGGCAAACAGCCGGGCGGCGCGGGTGAGCAGGGCGTCGGTGGATTCTGGCGTGGTTAGCAAAATGGCCGGGGGCGTTTGCGCCAGGGCCACGTCGCCCGTCTTCATCCCCAGGCTGACGCCGCTGTCGGCCAGGATGGGCTGCAAGCGCCGGTATAAATCGCCCACCAGGGCGCGGGTGGGGCAGATGTAGAGGAGGGAGAGGGGGGTGGCCGGTGGCGGGTGGCCGGTTGCTGGTCGCTGGTCGCTGGTGGCTGGTCGCTGGTGGAGGTGGGGCCAGAGGCGTTCGAGCAGGGGGGCGAGGACGGCTTCGGTTTTGCCGGAGGCGGTGGCGGAGATGATGAGGGCGTCCTGCCCATCCAGGATGGTGGGAATGGCTAACTGTTGGATGGGGGTAAAACGGCCGTGACGGGCAAAAAACAGCGGCCAGGTATGGGGGATTCGCGCTTTAACCTGCTCTTGAGGAATCATGTCTATTTACAGAGGGCATATTGTCGTTTATGATTGTCTATATTTTAGTTAGTTAGTTGATTGGGCATGGTTCAACCTGAGCAAAATGTCTTTTACAAATTTTCTGTAGACTTGTCATGCTGAGAGCCTGTGCTGAGCAACGCCGAAGCATCCTCCGAAGCATCCCG
>CAYONK010000123.1:0-9533 GCA_964405285.1 uncultured Ardenticatenaceae bacterium | reverse complement strand
GCTACGATGGCTCTCCGGGAACCTATAGCCTGTCTATTTTTGAGTCTGGCACGGCAAGCATCAGCGGTATCCCTGGCGGCGACGTGGAGTACAGCGTCTTCTATGAAGGCAGCGTGTCCGGCACGGATGCTTCGCTTTGGACGGTGGGGGCCGTTGGCGGGGAGTTTCTGGACATCACCGTGACGCCGCTGACCGAGGGGTTGGATGTGGTGGTGGATGTGTTTGATGAAAACGGCCGTTCTCTCCTCGAAGAACCTCTCGACCAATCCTACGACACCGAATACATCCGCCTGCTGCCCGTCCCGGCCGATGGCCTCTACACCATCGCCATCACCAGCTACGACGAGACCGCCGGCGACTTCGAGCTGCTCGTTGAAGAATCCTACCTCAGCCAACCGGCCAGCTTCATCTTCTTGGCAAGCGCCATCGAAGATGCCGACGAATTCCACGATTTCCCCTTCTTCGCCCTGGCCGACGACCTGGTTATTATCCAGGTAAACCCGGAATATCCCTTCGACGTGGTGGTTGAGGTGTACAACGACGACACCGGCGAACTGCTAGACACGCGCGACGCCTCCACCGGCTTTGAAGAAGTGTTGTTCACCGTCCCTGAAGATGGCAACTACTCTTTCCGCATCCTCGGTTACGAAGGCGATACTGGCAGCTACGAAGCTGTCCTGGTCGGATCCGACTTCGTTTTCTTTGAATTGGCGATCGGCGACCTGGTGATCGGCCGTTTTGGTGAAGATGGCTTCATCGAATACTTCATCGGCGTCGAGGCGGGCGACACCCTGACGATCTTCGCCAAGACTGACGATGACGTAGACCTGGTGTTGGAAATTCTGGACTTCGACGACAATCTGATTGCCAGTGTAGATGATAGCTTCACCGGAGAAAGCGAGGAACTGATCTATACCTTCGCTGAGGGTGGCCTGTACATCATTCGCGTCCGCGATTTCTTTGCGGCCGGTTCTGGTAAGTTCACCATGACCATTGATTAGCTGATGCCCGTCAGGTTTTGAAAAACCTGACAGGTATTCTCCCCTGAGGTATTAAAAGGCTGCCGGGCAACCCCGGCAGCCTTTTGCGCATCTATTCCCGGCGCGATGGGTTAAGAACAGGTATGGAATACGAAAAAAGACGAGTGGTTATCACCGGCATGGGAACGCTAAATCCGGTGGGGAACGACGTGGTCACCACCTGGCAGAACGTGATCGCCGGGCAAAGCGGTGTGGGGCCAATCACCCATTTTGCTGCCAGCGACTTGAAGACGCGCATTGCTGGCGAGGTGAAGGCGTTTGATCCGGCCGCGCTGTTTGGCCGGAAAGAGGCGCGGCGCATGGACAGGGTGACGCAGTTGGCGCTGGCAGCAGCCGGACAAGCTCTCCACGCTGCCGCGCTGCCGCTGACCGATGAATCTCGGTCGCGCATTGGCGTGATCATCGGCGGCGGCATGGGGCTGATTGGGCCGATTACCGAAAGCCAGGCGACGCTGGACCAGCGAGGCGCGGACCGGATTAGCCCCTTCTTTGTGCCGCTGATGCTGCCGAACAGCCCGGCGGCGGCCATTTCCATCGCTTATGGGTTGGGCGGGACGGCGTTTACGCTGTACACGGCCTGCGCCAGTGGCAACAACGCCCTGGGCGAAGCGGCGCGGCTGATCCGGCAAGGCGCGGCTGAGGCGATGGTGGCGGGTGGGGCGGAAGCGTGCGTCCTCCCCCTGGCTATCGCCGGGTTTGGGGCGATGGGGGCGATTTCGGCGCGTAATGACGCGCCAGAGGCGGCCTCACGGCCGTTTGACCTGGGCCGCGAGGGCTTTGTCGTCAGCGAAGGGGCGGCGGTGCTGGTGCTGGAGCCGTTGGACCTGGCCCAGGCGCGGGGGGCGACGATTTATGGGGAGTTGGTGGGCTATGGCAGCACGGCCGACGCTTACCACATCACCACGCCGGCCGAAGGGGGGGCGGGGGCGGCGCGGGCGATGCGGTTGGCGTTAGAAGATGCGGGGATAACGGCCGTTGACTACATCAACGCCCACGGCACCAGCACCCATCTGAATGACGTGAGCGAAACGGCCGCCATTAAATCCGTTTTCGGTGATGCGGCCTACGGAATCCCCGTTAGCTCCACCAAGTCGGTGCATGGTCATCTTTTGGGGGCGACGGGGGCGCTGGAGGCCATCCTCTGTCTGCAAGCGTTACGCGAAGGGGTTATTCCACCCACCATCAACTACACCACGCCCGACCCGGACTGCGACCTGGATTACGTGCCGAATGTCGCCCGGCCGGCGGCCCCAGAATGGGCCATGTCCAACACCTTCGGCCTGGGCGGCCACAACGCCACCCTCATCTTCCGCCGTTGGGCACAAGAGGCGTAGTATCCCTTTTTCTGAGATCAGGCATATTCGTAGAGAGGGACAGTTCGCGTGGGCATCGTTTGCGATTGCAAAAGCGCCTCGATCCGACGTGCCGTTTCTGGTTTCAACAAGACATCGCCGCACGTAGAGCAAACTTCTGCGGGAACATGGTCAATGACAATGGTTTGACCTTGGTAGTGTACCATATGCACAATGGTTTTTTCTTCATACACCCCAGGGCATCCCTGAATCGTGCAGTTCATTCTCTTTTTCTCCTTTGAGTCGGCGTCACCCACTTTGGTGGCTTCGGTACATAAGCCGTAATGATAACGAGCGTGGGGTGAACTGTTGTGCAAACGACATGCAGGGAACGGCCGTTTGCAGTTTGCCCACTTACCAGACAACAAGCTCCTCGTAGATGATCCGGATAGTTTTCGAGAAGCTGACCAGAGTTAATTGCTTCGCACACTTCATCGAGCGTAATGCTTTCCTCAACCATTTCTTGTTGAGCGTGTTGCGTTAGGCGCAGATTGTCAGCCCTGGCTTGTGTGCGTATATGGCCCAAAATGGCAAATGGATTGGTGAGATCGAAGTCGCTCGTCATGGATTCACTGATTGCCAAGAGCATTCATCTATCGTTAATGAGTCATGGACGGCCGGATGATGGTTTGGTCATAGTTCGCCGATGCGGGTGAGTTTCTTTTCCAGGTCGTCGGCGGTGCTTTGCATCCCTTGTTCCACGCGCGGATAGGCCATCCAGACGAGCGAGAAGCCGAAAATGGCCCCGGTGAGGACGCGCAGCAGCGGTGAGCTTTCGCGTAGCGGGAAGACAGTGTTGAAGAAGCTGAGGGCGGGGCTGGCCGTGCCGTATTGGCTAAAAAGCTGGCTGAAGCCATCCAGGGCGATTGGCCCCATGCCGATGAGGATGAAGGCCCACAGCGGCATCGGTTTGATGGTGAACCGTTTCCGTAGCAGCCCATACACCAACCCACCGATGAGGACAAAGCCATAGATGGCGATGTCGCGGGCGCAAAGGGCCATTTTGTAGCCCATCTGGTCGTTGCCCAGGAAATTGCGGGCGGGCAAGAGGAAGGTGGTCCATTCGGCCGGATCGGTTGAAGCGTTGGCGAATTCGGCTACGGACGGCATGTAGGCTTCGATGGGTGTCAGGCTGGTCCCGGCCAGGGCGCGGGGGTAGGCGTATTGCTCGCCGAAGAGGAAGAGGGACCGTGAGGCCATCTGGTGGCACATGGGGCTGTACAGGGTGTAGATGGCTCTGGCCGGGCCAGTGGCGCCGACGTTCATCAACACCGGGGCCAGGATCGGCAGGCCGACGTAGATGGCGACGAGCAGGTTGAAGAAGAGCAACCAGCGGCGGCTGAAATGGTAGATGAATTTGTCTATGGCGATTACCAGGCTGCGCTGGCGGCCGGTGATGGGCTTTTTTTGTGGTGTAACGTTGGGGTCTGTAGACATAATGTTGGTAATTGTCAATTGTCAATTGTCAATTATTGGGCGTTCAGGTAGGTTTCGATTTGTTGCAGGTTGAGGGCGCCGCGGTGAACGGCCGTTATCACCCCAGCCTCATCCACAAAGTACGTCGAAGGAAAGTTGAAGATATTGTACAGCCGGGTGATGGTCCCCTCACTGTCCAGCAGTGGCGTGAAGGTCAGGCCATATTCAGCGAAAAATTTGTCAACCTGCTGGTAAGATTCGCCGCTGTTGACGGCTAAAATTACCAGGCCGTCCGCTTCATGGGTCTCGTAGGCTGCTTGCAGGGCGGGCATCTCCACCCGGCAGGGAGGACACCAGGTGGCCCAAAAGTTGATGATCACCGGCTGGCCGCGAAAAGATTCCAGGTCTATGATGTTGCCGTCCAGATCGCTCAGGTAAAAATTGTAAGCGACGTCGCCAGCTTCGAGAAAACGGCCGTTGCTTGCCGGCAATTCCGCCACCCTGGCCGAGCCATCGGGGGCGGGCAGTTGGGGGAGAACGGCCGTTTCCCTTGCCGCGCCAGCGCCAAACCAGCCGGAGCCAAAGAGAAGCAGCGCCAGCGCCAGCCCCAATAAAACCGCCCCGCCGAGGAAAAGGAAGGGATAGGGGACGTTGCTTTGCTCCGGTTTAGACTTTACTTCACTGAATTCATCCATAGGTATAGCGGAGATGAGAGATTAGGGACTGGAGATTAGAGATTGGAGATTCGCTCAATCTCCAATCTCTAATCTCTAATCCCCCACTCAAACTCATCGGGAAAACAACTGAATCAACCGCTCTTCCTGCACTGCCAGCCACTCCGCCAACTCTGGCGGGATGATGTTGTTAAAATAAGCCATCTGCGCTTCCAACATCAAGACGCCCATCAAAATAAACAGCGCGCCGCTGACAAGCTGCGTCGTGTGCAGCCGTACCGTCACCTGGCGCTCGGCTGAACTGGTGAAGACCCACAACGCCGCGCCCAGGATCGTCAGGGCCAGCAAGCCAAGCTCCATCTCCAGCGACAGCCGCGCCCCGCCCATAAAGTTGAAATTGCGCGAAGCGTACTCAAACGCCGCCGCCAGAATGCGCCAGATAGCCAACGCCCACACCAGGGCTACCACAAACGTATGGGTGTCCCAATTCCACCCCTTCCCTTTCAAGGCGCGCCAAAATAGGCTTTGCCGGTCCATCCGACCGAAGAAGGTGGAGACGAGAAACAGCGGCAGCCCCAGGCCCAAAGCGTAGATAAAGAGCAGCATCATCCCATGTTGCACCGAAGCGGTCTGCGCCGCCATTGTCAGCACTGCGCCCAGAATTGGGCCAACGCAGCTAGACCAACCGACGGCGAATGTCAGACCAAACAGGTAAGAACCGCCGACGGTGGCGTTGCGCACCTGGTTGCCTGCGGTCGGTACCCCGCCGAAGCCGAGGCCCAGCAGGCTCATCACGCCAAAAATCAGGATAACAGAACCCCCTACCAGCAGCAAAAGCTGTTGGTTCTGCAAGAGAACCCTGCCTACGGCGAAGCCGACAGCCCCCATGATGCTGAAGGTGGTGGCCAGACCGAGCATGAAGGCCATCGTGTTGGTGGCGATGCGCGAGCGTTCGCTTTGGAAGGCGAAGGCGAAATAAGCCGTCAGCACCGGCAAGGTGCAGGGGGAGACGAAACTGAGCAGCCCGGCGAAAAAGGCAAGGACAGCCAGCACGGCAAAGGGCTGCGTTTGAATGCCAAAGGCGAACTGGTTGCCCGCGCCGGGTTGGCGGAACGAGCCAAAGATCAGAAAGAGCAGCACCAGGACGGCCGTAACCGCCAGCAACCACTGCCCTGTTGAGAGGGAACGCAAACGACCCGGTAAGGAAGATGATTTAAGCATAGACTTCTCTCCTGCAATGCTGATGAGACGCGGCAACGGCCGTTCATCTCACCGCGCAGAGCTTATTTCTCATCTTCCTGTAATATCTGCTGCATCAACTGCAAATCTTGCTTGAGGTTGCGTTGGCGAATAACCAGGCTGGCGATGTAGACCATCGCCACGACCCACATGGCGAAATAACCCAGTACCAGATAATCGTTAAACCGATTGGCCACATCGGCGGTTTGCCATAAAGCGGTGAGGAAAAGTTGAGGGGGCATCAGGCGCGTTCTCCTTGTAAGTGGGTAGTTACCTGCACTTTCAATTCCCGCACGGCATCCGAAAGGCGCTGCAAGCGAATCCGGTTCACCAGCCAGGCAACGTATAAGAGGGAAAAAGCGGTGGTGGTAATGGTCAGGGTGATACCCATCTTGGCCGAATCAAGCCCGGAGAACTCTTGCAAGCCTTCGGCCGCTCCTTGGGCCGATTCTGCCGTGCCGCCGAAGACGACGGGGTGAATGTCGCGCAAAAAGCGGATGCTGAGGTATGAGGTGATGATGGTGACAAAGGCAACGATGACGTAGACGGCGGCAAAACGAGCGCGCCGCCCTTCATCTTCGATGGCCCCGCGCAGCATGAAGTAAGCGGCATAGGTGAGCCAGGCGATAGTCACCAGCGTCAGCCGGGGACTCCAGAGCCACCAGGTGTTCCAGGCCGGTTTGCCCCAAACGGAGCCGGAGATGATGGCCATCGTCAGAAAGACCAGGCCAATTTCCACGGAGGCGATGGCGATAGCATCATAGCGGCGCTCGTTTTTACGCAGATAGAGGATACCGGCGACCAGGGCGACAAAAAAGGCGATTGAGCCAACCCAGGCGGAGCCGACGTGGAAATAGAAGATGCGCTGGACGTTGCCCATTGTCCGCTCGACCGGGGCATAAAAGAAGATGGCGAGCAGGGCGATGAACATGGCAATGGCGGCGATCCAGTTCAGGATGCGCACATTTCTGTCAAATCGAGCCGAGGTAATCATAGGTTTCTCTCCATTCGGGATAAGATTTTACTCTTCCGAAAAATCCGCAGATTTCGCAGATTTTTACTCTGGAAACTTTGCGCCTCTGCGTCTTTGCGCGACCTTTTTTCGGTGGAGTCAAGATTTGGTTGGTGTCTTGCCGGGTCGTTTGCTGCTCTGTCCGTTTCCGGGTCAGGATTCTACTACATAATGGTAAGTCAGAAAACCGGCGGTGATCATGAGTAAATCGTAAATGATGACGGTGTAGATGGCGCTTTGTACGTCGCTCCAGGCGGGGGGGTGGGGGAACATGTAGGCAGCAACGGCCGTTGCCGCCGGCAGCACCAGAGGTAGTGAGAGGGGCAGCAGTAGGACGGGTAGCAGCACTTCTCGGCTGCGTGTCTGAATCGTCATTGAGGTGACAATGACCCCGGCGGCGACAAACCCGATCGTGCCCAAAAACAGCACCAGCAGGACCGGTGGCCGCCACAACGGCTTATCGAAGAAGATGATGAACATGACGACTAAAATCGCTTCAAGCGCCAGGGAGAAGAGAGAGATACTGACCAGTTTGCCCAGGTAGATGGCGTTTCGGTCAATGGGGGCCATCAGCATGGCGTCAATCGTCTGGTTTTCTCGCTCGATGGCCAGGGAGCGGTTGAGGCCGAGCGTGCCCGCGAGCAAGATGGTGGCCCAAAGCAGGCCGGTGGCTACGTTTCGCACGGCCGCTAGGTCGGCTTCTAATGCGAAGTTGAACATGATCACGGTGACGACGGAGAACATCACCATGACGCTGATCGTCTGCCGGGTGTGTTTTTCGATGCGTAAATCTTTCCAGACGATGGTGAGAACGGCCGTTAAAAACCACTTTGCCCCGGAAAAGTTGGCTTCGTCGCTGGGGATGGGCTTGCTCATACTGGTTTGGCCTCCCGACGGCTGCGCGTCAGATTCGTGTATAGCTGCAAGAATTCGGCCGGGGTTATCTCTCGGCTTTGCACTTCCTGGACGATCTTGCCCCGATTGAGGATGGCGACGCGCTCGCACAGGTTCAGACCATGTGTCAGGTCGTGGGTGATCATGAGGATGGAACGGCCGTTTTCATGCTCCTGCCGCAACAAATCATCCAACAACTGGCTGGCATCCTGGTCCAGGCCCGTGTAAGGCTCATCCAACAGCAGCACATCCGGCTCATGGAGCGTCGCCCGCGCAATCGTCAACCGCTGCACCATCCCCCGCGAAAACGTACTCACCGGGTCGCGCTGCCGGGCAAACAACCCTACCTTTCTTAAAGCAGCCATCACCCGCTCTTCGCTGTTCTCCAGCCGGTAAAGCCGGGCGAAAAAGGCCAGATTCTCCGCCGCAGTCAGGTCGCCATACAGCAGCGAATGGTGCGACACCAGGCCAATGTGCCGCCGCACCCTGGCTGCCTGCTCTGGCAGCGGCCAGCCCCCGATAAACACCTGCCCCGCACTCGGTTGCAGCAGCGTCGCCACAATCCGCATCAACGTTGACTTACCCGCGCCATTAGACCCCACCAGGCCAACAAACTCCCCTTCGTGTACCTGCAAATCCACGCCGCGTAAAACCAGATTCACGCCATATTGCTTTACCAACCCCTTGATCTCAATCATGGGCGGCGATGTTGTGTCGTTTGCCATTTGTTCTTTGCTTCTTTGCTTTTTTGCCCAATGATGAGCCTGCTGAAAAAGGTGACGCAGAGTCACCAGGGAGGAAACCCCTCCGCCTTTCCGCGTCTCCGCATTGTTCAGAAAACTCAATGATATGCGCAATTGCGTTTTGTTGCTACATTCCCACACGACGCATTGAGGCAAGCAAGAAAAGTGATCGTTAAGCGACAAATGAGTGGCATTTGTCTCGCCCCACCTCTGGTGAAGCCTACGAACACCCTACGCCCAGTTGCCTTGAAACCAACGTTTTATTATAATGACCACTGATATTTGGGAAGAGGTTTGCTAAATTTGTCTGAAGTTGTGACGGGAACCATCATACCCTGGCTATTGGGTACATTGCTGATTTTGCTTATATTCACGTTCGGCGTCTCTATTAAGTCGTGGCGTGATATGAAGCGATCACCATACTTTTTCATGCGCCGCCAGGCGGAGAAGCAACTACATACCTATGCTTCCACTAGCCTGGTCTTGTTGCTGTTGACGGTCGGCGTTGCCGCATATTCCTGGCGCGCCCCGGCCGATAACGTTATCCGCATGGCGCTGCTCTCTAACACCAAACCCCCGCAAGAAGAGATCGTTTTGTTGGTTCAGGCGATGCCTGATCAACTTGGGTCAACCGACCTGATGCAGTCGCTCGTCTCCAATAACAATCAGCTTCCGCTAACCGCCGCCGCTTCCCGACCGACGTTGCCATCTGAGTATGATCAGCTTCGACCTAGCGTTGAACTCAACGCCAACACTGAACTCAGTTCCCTCACATTCTCCCCGGAAATTAACGAACGCTACGAGCCGCTCAACCCCGGCCGCATCTTCCCCGAAGGATATTACACTCTCTACGCCATTTTTGAGTATAAAGAGATGGCTGATGGCATGGTTTGGTCCTGGGTTTGGCGGCGCAATGGGGAAGTGATTGATGGCGGTAATCAGGAGTGGAAGTATGGCGATACCGGCCCTGGTTTTGTCTACCTTTCCCCTGAGGAAGGCTTTTTGCCGGGTGACTACTCGCTCGACGTTTGGGTGAATGGTGAGCTTTTGACCCGTTCAGCCCTCACTGTGAACAGCGCGGCTATCTCTGCTGGCAACTAATCTCCCCCCCCTTTTTTAGAAAGACATCACGCGCTGTGAGGAGACGGAGCTTTGGCTCCGTT
>CAYONK010000122.1:0-9565 GCA_964405285.1 uncultured Ardenticatenaceae bacterium | reverse complement strand
GATTCCACAGATTTTTTCTGCTCAACCTGCGTGAATCTGCGAAATCTGGGGATTGATATTTTGACATAGGGTTAATCCCAATCATGTCTAACGTTTATGGCGATGAGCGGGAGGGATTGGCGAACGGATGAACAGAAGAGAGAGTTGGCTGGGGTTGGCGTTACTTTTGTTATTGGGGTTGGGGCACATGGTCGGGGAACGGCCGTTGTCGGCATCTGGCGTAGTCGGCAACGGCACACCGGAAAGCTGCACCGAAGCGGCGCTAACGGCCGTTCTCAACAGCGGCGGTAACGTCAGCTTCAACTGTGGCGCGGCTCCCCACACCATCACCCTGACGACAGAGAAAATCATCAGCGCCGACACCATCCTGAATGGCGATGGCCGCATCACCCTCAGCGGCGGCGGCAGTACGCGCCTCTTCCAGGCGCAAAATGGGGCGGCCTTCACCTTGCGTGGGTTGCGGTTGGTAGATGGCTACACGACAGACAACGGCGGGGCGATCTACGCCGAGCGGTTAAGCAGCCTCACCATCGAGTCCAGCCAGTTCAGCGGCCACGTCGCCCACAATGGCGGGGCCATCGCCACCAACGGCTGGGGCGCCAACGACGCTGGCGTGGTGGTGACCATCAGCGGCAGCGTATTCAGCGACAATACCGCCACCGCCCCGGCTATCCCCGACGGCGGCAACGGCGGCGGCGCGATCTACCTTTCCGGCGGCTCGGCTGCGACGGTGCGCGACAGCCAGTTCAGTAGCAATCAGGCGGGCAATGGCGGGGCCATTCACCTGCTGCACAGCAACCTGCTGGCAATTGGAACCCACTTTACCAACAACAGCGCCAACAACACGGCCGGCGGCGGGGGTGGCGGGGCGATTTACATGGACGGCACGAAAGGGTTGAGCGGCGCTCTGCGCCTGAACCGCTGCGAATTCCGCCAGAACAGCACCAACCAGTTGGGCGGGGCGATCTTCAGCTACATCATCGCTTCGGGGGCGACCTGGATCGAGGAGAGCCTGTTTGCCGGCAATCAATCCACCAACCGGGGGCAAGGCGGGGCCATTTACCATCAAAGCGCCTCTGGTGTGGGGGCGTTGACTATTGAGCGCAGCCTGTTCGTCCACAACCGGGCAGCGGCCGGGCCACCGGAGAACGCCAGCCAGGGCGGGGCGCTCTGGCTGCTAGACGCGCTGGTGATGATTCGCAACAGCGCCTTCAGCGGCAATGAGGCCATCCATTCGCAAAGCAACACCCTGGCCCCGGATAACTGGCGGCGCGGCTTTGGCGGGGCGATTCGCAGCAGCAGCCAGACCACCATTCACAACAGCACCCTGGCGGGCAATACGGCCGGCTTCGTCGGCGGGGCGGTGGCGGGCGCGGCGACGGTGGCGAACAGCATCATCGCCAACAACACGGGGGGCAATCCCTGGAACATCCAGCAGAATTGCACCGACTCGCTGACGGATGGGGGCGGCAACCTGCAATATCCGCAAAAAACGACCAATCTGGGGAATGATCATGAATGTCTGGCGGGGCAAACGGCCGTTAACCCCCTGCTTGGCCCTCTCTCCGACCAGGGCGGGCCGACCTGGTCGCTGCCCCTGCTACCAGGAAGTCCGGCGATAGATGGGGGGCAAAACGCTCCCTGCCCGGCCACCGACCAGCGGGGTTATTTCCGCACCGATGGGCAATGCGACGTAGGCGCTTATGAGGCGGGGGCCGCGCCTTTCCAGCCTACGCAGTGGGTCTATCTGCCGCTGGCCGTGCGTTGAGGGGCCGTCCTGCCGAAGGGTTACAAGCTGCGCACGACGGATTCGCGCACGATTAATTCTGCCTCAAACAGAGGCAGCCTCGGTTTTTTGTCGTTTAGCATATCCAGGATGGACCGGGCCGCAGTCCGGCCCATGTCTACGGCCGGTTGGCGCATTGTCGTGAGCGGCGGGACCATGTAGGGGGCAAACGCTTCGTCGTCGAAGCCGATGAGCGAAATGTCTTCAGGCACGCGGATGCCCCGGCGGTAGAGAGCCAGGCGGGCGCCGAAGGCCATCTGGTCGTTGGCGGCGAAAATCGCGCTAAACGGCCGTCCTCGAGCCATCAACATCTCCACCGCCAACACGCCAGATTGCTGCTGCAAATTCCCTTCCACCACCAGGCGCGGGTCTAGCTGCCACCCGGCATCGAGGATGGCCTGTTGGTAGCCCCGGTAACGCTGCTCGATGTCGTTGATGGCGACGGGATTGACGTTGGGTGCGGTGATGTGGACGATGTCGCGGTGTCCCATTTCAATCAGAAAGCGGGTGGCGTTATAGCCACCGGCGTAATTGTTGAGGTATAGGGAGTTTTCTGGCAGCGTGGCGACGCAGCGCCCCACTACGATGAGCGGCGTCCGCCGGGCGACAGTTTGCAGCGTTTCCTCCGGAATTTGCCCGCCGAGGATGATCAGGCCGTCCACCCGCCGGTCCAGCAGTAGGTGGAGAGCGTTCAATTCTACATCAGACTGCCAACGGCCGTCGGCGAACAAAGGCCAGTAATCGCTTTTCTCGAGACCGAGCAAGATTCCCTGCAAAATCGCATCATAAAAAGGGCTGCCGAAATTTTGCGTCAGGACGCCGATGGTCATAGATTGGCCGCTGGCCAGGCTTTGGGCAAAGATGTTGGGGCGATATTCTAATTCTTCCACTGCCTGCATCACCGCATCTCGTTTGGCTGTGGCAACTTCAGCCGACCCCCGCAGCACACGCGAAACGGTACTCGGGGAGACATTGGCCTTCGCGGCAATGTCCATGATCGTTATCTTTTTCTCACCCACTGTCGCCGGTTTGTTCATTTCTTTACCCTTGCCCTCTGTTACCCGTATCCCGTTGATTGACAAAGCTCAGATTTATACCGCGGAACGCGGAGATTCTCTCTGGTACATACTCTGCGCTCTCTGCTTTCTCCACAATTAAACAAGGTTTGCCAGTCAGTCAATCCGTATTCGGCTTACGGGCGGCTAATGATATTACCAACCTGATTATACTCTGAAAACGCTTTCTAAGTCTAGTGTGCCCGGAGCGAAAATTCACGAGAACCTCCGAGAATTCTGCCAAAAATCAGGGGAAAAGCGTTGACAAACCAGGGGCGAACTGCTAAGATAAAGAAAACGCTTTCAAGAACCGCGTACAAAACGCCTTATAATGTGAAAGCGATTTCTCAGAATATCTGTGTTGCAGCTGAGATTCGTTCAAAAAAGGAGAGTAGAAATGAACAAGTCAAGATATGTTTGGCTCACTGGTTTTTTGGTCGTTTTGGCCCTGGCTTTAGCCGCCTGCGGCGGGGGAGGGACGGAGACGGCCGCCCCGGCGCCTGCCCCGGAAGTAGACGCGGCAGTGGGAGAAACGGCCGTTTCCCCCACCACCGCCCCCTCCACCAGCGGCACCGTCACGGTTCGCTGGTTCGTTGGCCTCGGCGCTGGCTCCGATGAACCCACCTTCGCCCCCCAACAAGCCATTGTTGATCAATTCAACGCTTCCCAAAGCGACATCCGCCTCGTCCTGGAAATCGTGGACAACGACACCGCCTACGACGCCCTCGCCACCCAAATCGCTGGCGGCAACGCCCCCGACCTGGTTGGTCCCGTGGGCATCCGCGGCCGCGACAGCTTCAAAGGCGCCTGGCTCGACCTGCAACCCCTGATGGATGCCAACAACTACGACCTGTCCGACTTCGACCCGGCTATGGTTGACTTCTACCGCGTCCAGGAAGAAGGCCAATTAGGTATCCCCTTCGCCATCTTCCCCTCCTTCGTCCTCTACAACCGCGACCTCTTCGACGAGGCCGGGTTGGCCTACCCGCCGCATGAACATGGCGCCCCCTACATTGACGCCGATGGCAACGAGCGCGAATGGAACATGGACACCCTGCGCGAACTGGCGATGGAACTGACCGTAGACGCCCAGGGCGACGACGCCACCAGCCCCAACTTTGATCCTGTCAACATCGTCCAATTTGGCTGGATGAACCAGTGGACCGACCCGCGCGGCATCGGCACCTTCTTCGGCTCCGGCGATTTCGTCGCCGCCGATGGTTCCGCCCAAATTCCGGCCGCCTGGGAAGAAGCGTGGCGCTGGACCTACCAGGGCTGGTGGGAAGATTGGTTCATCCCCAACGGCCCGTACGGCGGGGCGGAATTCCTGCAAGGCCCCGGCGGCCCCTTCTCCTCCGGCAACCTGGCCATGGCCCACCTCCACCTCTGGTTCGTGGCCCCCTGGGCTTTGGGTGACGTGAACTTCAATTGGGACGTAGCCGCCACCCCCAGCTACAATGGCGAGATCACGGCGAAAATGCACGCCGACACCTTCGGCATCCTCAGAAGCAGCCGCAATCCGGAAGCCGCCTTCACCGTCCTCACCTACCTGCTCAGCCCCGAAGTCGCGCCGCAACTTCTCGACATCTACGGTGGTATGCCCGCTCGCCTCAGCCTGCAAGAATCCTGGCTGAACAACTACTTCGATGTCAACTTCCCCGGCCAAAACATTGACAAGCAAGTCATCATTGACGCGATGGAATACGCCGACAACCCCAACCATGAAAGCTACATGCCCAGCTTCCTGGAGACCACCGACCGCTACAACGAATTCTGGAACCGTCTGGCCAACGAGCCTGGTCTGGATTTCGACGCCGAACTGGCCCAGTTGCTAACTTCTCTACAAGGCATCTTCACCGCCGCCGGTAATTAGCCACACCCCTAAAAAGAGCCGTATTCCAGACCAGGAATACGGCTCTTTTATAATCCTTCAGTGTTCAAGTGACCCGTGTCATGCTGAGGGTGAAGCCCGAAGCATCCCAGAGAAATGGGATCCTTCGCTTCGCTCGGAATGGCAAAGCCTAGCAATAAAATTGACTCTATCAAACCTCAGGTAGGTGTGCAAGATGACAGCGACAACCAGCGACAGAACTATGTCCTTAGCCAGTAAACACCAGAAATCGTCCAGTTTGCTTCGCTATCGGCAGCGTTGGGGCTTGATTTTTATTAGCCCCTGGATTATCGGCTTCTTGCTGTTTTACTTTCTGCCGATGATCGCCTCTTTTGGCTTCTCTCTTTTCAGATTCAATCTGGCCAACCCCGATCAGATCGCCTTCATTGGCGCCGCCAACTGGCAGCGCGCTCTGACACAAGACCCAGAGGTGTTGGCCTCTTTTGCCAGAACCTTTAGATTCGCCGCCATCTCCCTGCCCGCCGGGATGATTTTTTCCCTTTTCCTGGCCTTGCTGCTCAATTCCAAGTACGTGAAAGGCAAAGTGCTAATGCGCACTTTGTTCTATGCCCCCATCATGATCCCCGGCGTCGCCGCCACGCTCATCTGGAGCGGCGTCCTCAACGAGCAAACCGGGTGGGTCAACGTACTCTTGCAAAATATCTTCGGCATTCAGGCGGTTGGCACGCAAGGGATTCGCTGGCTGCAAGACCCCAGGCTGATCTACTACACCTACACGATGATGGGCTTTTGGGGCGTGGGCAATGCGATGATCATTATGTTGGCCGGTTTGCAAAATGTGCCCACTGAGCTGTACGAAGCGGCTGAAATTGATGGCGCGGGCTATTTCCAACGGCTGTTCCGCATCACTTTGCCGATGATCTCCCCGGTTATTTTCTACAATCTGATCATTGGGGTGATTGGTTTGATGCAATACTTCCTGGTCCCGTACGTGTTGAACGGTGGCGATGGTTCACCGCAAGGGACGACCCGCTTCATTGCCGTCTGGTTCTACAAGCAATCCTTCTCCTTCTTCAATATGGGATACGGCGCGACGATTGCCTGGCTGATCTTCATCGTTGGTATTGTGTTGGCGGTTGTGCTGTTCGGGACTGCCCGCTACTGGGTGTATTACGCCGGTTCGGAGGATTAACATGGCCACAATGAGCGCAAACCCACGCAAATGGTTCCAAACCCGAAGAGTGCGGGAAGGGGTCAACACCGTTTTACTGACCTCGTTTACCCTCCTGGTATTGGCGATTTTCTTACTGCCGCTGCTGTATGGCATAGTCACCGCCCTGAAGACGGATAATCAGATCACCACTTTGGGCGCTCCCTGGTGGCCGGCCTCAGCCCGAACCTTCACCTATGAAGGCCAGACGTACGAGATGTTTCGGGTTGTCGAATGTGACGCTGACGGCAACCCGATCCCCTGGGGCCGGGATCCTAACAATCTGACGGTGCCAGAGTGTGGCTGGTTTGAGCGCACCCATGATTGGGCGTTGGTCACACGTTCGCGGGAGTACGCCGAGTTCCTGGACCCCAGCGAGCCTGAGGCAGGGCTGATTCGCTGGGAAGGGCGCTGGCGCACCCTGGAGCGGGATTGGGTGTTCGACGCGCAGTGGGATAACTTCGTGAAGGCGTGGAACACCATCAACTTCCCCCGACTGTTGGGCAATACCCTGATGTACGCCATCATCACGACGCTGGCTGTCGTCGGCTCCAGTTCGATGGTGGCTTATGGCTTCGCCCGTTTTCCGCTGCCCCGGAAGAACTTCCTCTTTATGATTGTGATGGCGACGATCATTCTGCCGGGCGCGGTAACGCTTATTCCCACCTATGCGGTGTTTAATCGTATTGGCTGGGTGGGGACCTGGCTGCCGCTGATTGTGCCGACGTTTTTTGCCAATGGGTACAACATTTTCCTGCTGCGCCAGTTTTTCCTGAGCATCCCGAAGGAAATGGAGGAGGCGGCCACGATTGATGGGGCCGGGCCGATGCGCACGTTTGTCTCGGTCATTCTGCCGCAGGCGGTTCCCGCTTTGGTGGCGGCGAGTATGTTCCATTTCTTCTTTGCCTGGAACCATTTCTTTGAACCGTTGGTCTATCTGGCCGGTAATCCACAGAGCTATCCGATCACGGTCGGGTTGACTGCGTTCAACAACTTATATTCGCAGCAGACGAATCTGATTCAAGCGGCGTCGTTGATCTCGGCCGTTTTACCCTTGTTAGTCTTTATGATGGCCCAGCGGGTCTTCTTGCAGGGCATTGTGTTTACTGGGGTTGATAAATAGCGAGCTATAGCTATTGGCTATACGCAAAATGGTCAGCTCAGACCAGGAATAAGTGAAAAATGAAAACGCAGAAAGGTGCGATCCTGTTAACAGTGTTATTGGTGGGTTTGTTACTCACCTATGCTTTTGTGACCAATCTGGCTTCGGCCAAGAATTTGGAGAAGGTGGGAGAGGGGACAACGGCCGTTTTCACCACCATCACCATCATAGATGACTTCAACGACGGCGATGTATCCGACTGGGGCTATTTCGGCGGCAGCCAGGGCGGCGGCGGTTACGGCGTGGCGGATGACCGCCCCTTCGAAGGCAGCCACTACCTCAGCACTGGCTGGGGCGGTAGCGGCGGCGGCGGCTTCTATGGCGGCATGTTCAAGAACTTTGACGACACGGAGCAACCTATACCGCCCGCCAACGCCGAGTTTAGTGTCTGGGTTTACAATCAGAGCAACGCAACGTCTGATGGCTACAGGCTCGAAATCACCATCCGTGAAGATGTTGAAGGGGATGGTTGGAACGGTTGGGGCGGCACAGATGAATCTTTCCGGCTCGATACCGAGTTCATCAGCGCCGATTACAACGATCAGTGGGTGCAAATCAAAGCCCCGCTGACCGACTTCCAACTAGTTGACGGCGTTGGTGGCGACGGCACGTTTAACGGCGCGCTAGACGAGATCGTCATTGTGATTGCCGGTGTGCAAGGCACTGACGGGGCCACCGTTGAAGTGGATTTCGATTACTTCACTTTCATGTCAGACGTGGGCGCTGAAACGTCACAGGTAGGGTTTGAGAGAGGGCAATTTAGCGTCCTAGAGGGCGGCGCGGCGACCATATCCGTAAGATTGAATGCCGCATCCACCGAGGTGATTACGGTTTCTTATGCGACCAGTGACGGAACGGCCGTTGCCAACACCGACTACATCCCCATCAGCGGCACCCTCGTCTTCCCCGCTAACACAACCGTGCAAACCTTCACCGTCCAAACCATTGACGATGACCTGTTCATAGGCAACCGTACCGTCAACCTCACCCTCTCCGATCCTGTTAATGCCGAATTAGGCTTGCGCCGCACGGCCGTTCTCACCATTGAGGAGGATGAAACCTCCAACTTCTGCGCCGACCGCTCCCTCATGATCAACGACTTTGAGGACGGACTGCTCCCCTACGGCACGGATGAAAACGGGCTTGATGTAGGTTTCTTCACATGGGTTGGGCCAAATTCGACGGTAGACATTACCACCACCCTGATGATGACCAACACCGTCTTGCAGATGAATAGCAACGTGACTAGCTGGGGTGGCATGACCAACCACTTCACCAACGAAACGGCCGATACCTGGTTAACGCAAGATTGGAGTTCCTACGCCGCCGTGAGTTTCTGGGTCTATGGCACGAATTCTGGCAAAGAGCTTCTCTTTGAAATCCAAGACAACCGCAACTTCGACTCCACCGTTGACGATACCGAGATATTCAGCTATTCGTTCATAGACAACTTCGACGGATGGCGGCGCTTTGAAGTGCTGTTTGAAGATTTCCGGCGCAAAGAGATCGGCAACGGGGCGCCCAACGATGGCTTTACCCTCACCGAGGTACACGGTTGGGCGTTTGGCTCCACCGGTTTAGTTGGCACCACCTATTTGGATGATGTGCAAATCTGTGGCACGGCCCCTGAGAGACCATTAGCCGTCGCTTTTGAACGAGGCAATTACAGCGTCACCGAAGGGGAAACGGCCGTTCTCACCGTCGCCCTCAGTCGCGCCTACACCGAGACTGTGACCGTTGACTACACTACAGCCGAGAGCAACGGCCGTTTCTACCAATACACCTCCATCAGCGGAACCCTCACCTTCCCGGCCGGCACGCTGACCCAAACCATCAGCATAGATACCTACCACGACGGCAAACACACCCGCGACATCCGCGTGGCCGTCAACCTCTACGAAGGCGATGGCGCGCCGCTCGGCTTCCAACGCCGCGCCATCCTCACCGTCATAGACATAGACCCGGCCGACCCGCGCCTGGTAGATGACTTCCAGGCGGCCCATCCCTTCATCTATCAAGAAGGCGATGTAGACCTCTCCATCACCACCCTGAGCGACGACAACCCGCTGGCCGTGCCCGGCCAATGGGCCTACGAAGACGTGCTGACCGTCGAATACGACGGCCCGGCCTCCTTCGGCCGCGTCTTTGCCCAGGGACAAGATTGGAGCGCCTACGACGGCCTCAGCTTCTGGTTCTACGGCCAGAACAGCGGCGACAGCTACACCGTGCAACTGCGGGAAAACATGGCCGCCACCACCGCCGAAATAGACCCCAACGACTGGGTGCTGGTCTGGAGCGACGAGTTCAACGGCCCGGCCGGCGCGCGCCCCAATCCCAACGTCTGGAAGTTTGAAGTAGGCGACGGCGCGTTGAACAACATCGTCGGCTGGGGCAACAGCGAATTCCAATACTACACCGACAGCGCGGAAAACAGCTTCATGGACGGCAATGGCAATCTGGTCATCCGCTTGCAAGACACCGTGCCAGACACCGATCTGGT
>CAYONK010000121.1:0-9593 GCA_964405285.1 uncultured Ardenticatenaceae bacterium | reverse complement strand
AATTGGGAGATTAGAGATTAGAGGCTGGCAATCTCCAATCTCCAGTCTCCAGTCTCTAATCTCCAGTCTCAACTTTCGGGCGAACGCGCCTGATCATTCCGCGCAGCAGCGCCACTTCTTCCGGGGCCAGCAGGCGCAGCAGCCAGACGGCCGTTAAATAAACCAATGCGCCAACGATTACCGGAATCAGGAAAAAGTAGTTGCGCAACGGCCAGGCGGCCGCAAACATAATAAACCCGGCCAATACGGTACGCACGGCCAGCCAGCCGTTGCGTCGCGTCAATGCGCCGCGTGGCAGCAGCGCCAGACCAATCAACAGCATTCCCGTCTCGGTGATGATAAAGGCCAGCGCCCCGCCTAACGCGCCGTTGCCAAAGCGGGCCACCGCCCAGGGGATGAGCAGCAAATCAAGGGGAATGGTGGCTAAGGTAGCGGCAACCATAACGGCAGTCCAGCGGTTTTGCCGGTCGGTGGAGACGAGGAATTGCCCCAGGAGCATATTCTGGTAGGTCAGAATCAGGACAATGCCAAACAGGGCTAACACGGGGCCGCTGGGGGCAAACGCTTCGCCGAACAGCAGCACCACCAGGGGGCTGGCGATGACGATCAGCCCCAGGCCAATCGGCACGCTAAGGATGAGCAGCAGGTCGAAACTTTTGCCCATCAGCCGGTGCAGGCTGCCCTGGTCGGTGGTGTAGAGGCGGGAGAGGGCGGGGAAAACGGCCGTCATGAACACCGTCGGGATAAACAGCAGCGTGCCGAATAGCTGGTCGGCCACGCCATACCAGCCAATCGTCTGCTCATCCACCAGCAGGGAGATGATGATGATGTCTACCTGTTGGTAGACCACCAACGACAGGCGCACAAATAAATAGGAGGAGCTGGCGAGCAGCAGCAGCCGCATCGCTTGCAGGTCGAAGCGGGGGCGCAAGGGGACAGTGCGGCGGAGATAGAGCAGCAGCACCAGCAAATTGACCAACGCCGCGCCGATGGTGACGGCGGCAATGACCAGAACGCCGTACCCCAACAGCAGCAGAATGATGGCGACGGCCGTGTTGAACACTTTCCCGGCAATGTTAGCCAGGGAGATGTAGTGCATCTGTTCCAGCCCTTGCAAAACGGCCGTTGCCGTGCCCGACCATTGCCAGAACAGTTGCCCCAGGCCGATGATCAGCGTCACCTGCACCATCTCCGGCGTGTAGTCCATCAGCCACAGGAAGAGGGCCACGCCGCCAAAGCTGAGGAGGTAGAGGAGGAATTGGGAAACGGCCGTTATCCCCCATAACTCCCCCGCCCGCTCCTCGCGCCGGGCAATCTCCTTTGTCAGGTAGCGGTCTGTGCCGAAGGCGGTCAGCATCGCCACAATGGCCCAGAGGGAGTTGGCGAAATGGAACTGACCAACGGCCGTTGGCCCCAGGTAGCGCGGCAAAAACAGCATCAACAGCAGCGTCAGACCCCAGGTGATCAACTGCGAGGCCATCAGCGCCGAACTATTTTTGGCGATGCTGTTTCTGGTCGTGTTCATAGCTGTTGGGTTAGGAGATTGGAGATTGGAGATTAGAGATTGGAGATCGCTAATCTCCAATCTCTAATCTCCTCCATCGCCCCGCTTGCGCTTTTTCCGTTCTGTCCCGTCCGGGACCAGCGCCAGCACCGGCAAATCGAGCGTGTGGCGCACATCCACCGGAAAACGGTGGCTGCGGTCCAGCAGCGCCCCGCCCAAAACGCCTATCGTACTCAGAACCACCCCCACCACCACAAAAATGATGGCGTTGACCAGAGCATCTTTGCGCGAGGAAGCAGGTTGGCTGGGCAGCCGGGGGGCGTCAATCACCAGATAGCTCTGGCGCACGGCCCCTTCTGCCTGCGCTTTGGCCAGACTGGCATTCTCTCGTCGCTCCAGGGCGTTGGTTAGCTGCTTTTCAGCCAGGTTGATTTGCGCTTGCAGCCGGTTGATCTCCATCTGCTCAATTTCCGGCCGGCCGCCCCGCAGTGGCTCCGGGTGCGCTTCCAGGTAGAGGCGCAGCCGGTCTCGCGCTATATCCAGGTCCGATTCATAGACCACCACCAGGCTGTCAAAGAAACCTTCGGCGGAAACGCTCTCCTCCTGGTCTACGTTGATCTTCCATTGGATGAAGCTGTCCAGGGTGGCCTGCACCAACTGTTGGGCGATGCTTGCCTGGGCGTGGGCCGCGCCCACCATCACCAGATTATCGCCCAGCGTTTGTACCCAGACGGCGTCGCGCACTTCGGCGATGGTTTCGCCGACAGCGATGGGGCCGTCGGTCAACTGCGGTTCCAGGTCGGTTTTCAGGATGATGGCGCGGCGAAAGGCGTCGGTTTTCAACAATTCCTCAAATTCGACGACAGTGGCTTTGGCGGGCGTGACCCAGCCGAAGCCGCCATCTTGCAGGCGGGTGAGGGAGGTGAGCAGCGAATCTTTGCGGACGTAGAGGACGCCGAGGGAGATGTAGGAGGTTTTGGCTGTGAGGAAGGCAAGGGCGGCAACGGCTGTCATCAGGGCGATGGGCAGTAGATACAGGAACCTGTGGCGAAAGTAGCTCTCAAGAATGCGGAGGAGGACAAGACGAATCATACTCGTAACCGTTCAGCCCCACCAGGGATCTGGGAGACTATCACGACATAACGCTTTGTTAGGAACCCTGCTGTGAGCATTTCCTCAAACAACCAGCCGGCTTCAGCTAAAGGTAATTATAGATATGGATGATTGTTCCCCTATAGGAGTTGCCTCCTACCACCCGTAAAGATGCCGTAAAAAGCAACTGTGCCTTTCATGGGGAACCGCTTTCATCTGTGTTCATCTGTGAAAACCTGTGTCCTATCTTCTTCAAGAAGCGAATATGCTTCATTTGTGGCGAGAAAGCGATTGCCTTGCCGTTATCCCACCCCTGGTAGCAACCGCGCAAGGAACGCCCACTTACTCAGCCCCAAATGGGAACATCCCCGTCTTGAAGCCTACTCAACCCTACCCGAATGCCGCAAATGGCCTGGCTCAGTTATCACCGAGTCTGACACAGCCCATTCGTTGGTCGTGAGATTATTCTGACAAATTTGCGGTGGTAGTTCTGACATCTTTTTGTAACACAAACGGATAGTAACGGCCGTTTGCCTGGATTAGTATTGGCAAAGTCTATTGAGAAGGCTTTAACACCTTACTACCAGGTCTAACCGGTTACGGATGGGGAAGATGCCAGAACAAAAAATAGTCGTAGCGATTTTGGATCAGGCAAAGTTAATCAAGATGCGCTTGATGTCGGCGATCAATGATATTGAGAACATCGCGTTGGTAGAAGTGGAACGACAAGAGGTTGAATGTATAGGCGCAGATGTAGTCATTCTGGACATTCACCTGCTGAAGGGGCAAGGTCTGGAACTTATTCGCCAGTTGAAATGCCTGGAACGGCCGCCGCTGGTCATTGTGTTTACGTTGTATGTTAATGCACAGAGTCGGTTTATGTGTTGGAACGCTGGCGCGGACTATTTTTTTGATAAAGCGCAGGGGTTTGAGCAGGTAACGGCCGTTCTAGACAACATCCACAGTGAGCGTTCAGCCATGCCCAAGACCTGACAGGTCTGCACGAATACTCAATCTTTGAGGTTGTATGGGAAAACTTAACGAAGTGGAAGCGCAACTCCACTTATTGTCGAAAGCGCTGTTAGCGTCCGATCAAGCGGTCGTCATCACCAATCGAGAGGGCATTATAGAGTGGACCAATCCAGCATTCACCAGGCTGACCGGATACACCCTGGAAGAGGTCAGGGGCCAAACGCCGCGTATTCTGAAATCGGGGCGGCAGAACCCGGCATTTTACACGCAGCTTTGGCGCACCATTTCGGCGAAGGAAACGTGGCATGGCGAGTTGATCAACCGGCGGAAAGATGGTCGGGAATATATCGAAGAGATGACCATTTCGCCGGTGACTGACGACAATGATGAGATCGCCCATTTTATCGCCATCAAGCAAGATGTAACGGCCGTTCACGAAGCGCAAAGGCAATTACGGCAAAGCGAACGCCGTTACCGGAGGCTGGTGGAAAATCTGCCCGATATTGTCCTGCGCTCTGACCTGCAATGTCGTTATGTTTTTGTCAGCGAGAATATCGCCAGGGTGTTTGGCCTTCCGGCCCAGGCTTATCTCGGCAAGACGCCAGATGAACTTGGCGCAGCACCGGGGTGGAGCGCCTATTGGCGACAAAATCTGCACAAAGTGATGGAAACGGGCAAAGCAGGCGATGGCGAGTATTTGCATGATGGGGAAAACGGCCGTTTCTACTTTTATTGGCGTCTTGTGCCCGAATTCGACGGCAAAGGCAACGTCACCGGCGTCCTCAATATCCTCCAAGACATCACCCATCGCTACCAGAACGAATTGCTGCAAAAAAAACAGCAAGCCATTGCCCGCCTGACCTCCTCGTTACGCCAGGCCGTCACAAGAGCGGAAATGCTGCCCATCATCCTGGATGAACTCCTCTCAGAGATGGAAGCCAGCGTCGTGGCGCTGTTAACGCCCGACCTGCAAACCAGCGAATGGGTGGTTGAAGCGAGCCAGGGCGAACATGGCTATCTGGTCGGCGCGCGCCTGCCGGCCGAAAACGCGCTAACCGAACAGATTTTTGCCCAGGGCAAACCCTATCTCAACAACGGAACCCTGCCCGACATGGGGCTGCCGCTGCAAGACGAGGCAGGCTCTATCCAGGCTGTGGTCGCGCTGCCGATTTCCATTCATGGTAATGAATTAGGCATTATCTGGATCGGCCGCGTCCAGCCCATCTTACCCCATGAGTTGGACTTGTTAACGGCCGTTACCGACATCATCGCCAGCTCCCTCTTCAGAGTGGCGCTCTTTGAGGAAACCCAGCAGCAAGCTGTAGCTTTGGCCGAGCGCGTGCGCGAGCGCACGGCCGCCCTGGGTCTGGCCAACGCCCAACTAAGCGAGGCCATGCGCAGCCGCGACCTCTTCCTGGCCAGCATGAGCCATGAACTACGCACCCCGTTAAGCGTTATCCTCATGCGCGCCGAGATATTACAAGACCAGATACACGGCCCGCTCACCCCCAAACAAAGCCGGGCGTTGGAGATTATTCAGCAAAGCGCCCAGCTACAACTCGACCTGATCAGCGACATTTTGGACGTGGCTAAAATTGAAGCAGGCCAGGTCACTCTGGACTTTGAAACAGTGCTGGTCAGAGATATTTGCCAGTCCAGTCTATATATGGTCCAGGCGCTCGCCCAACAAAAACGAATCAATATCTCCCTCCACGTCCTGCCCGAAGGTCTGACCATCTGCGCCGATGCCCGCCGTATAAAGCAGATTTTAGTCAACCTGCTAACCAACGCCGTCAAATTCACCCCCGAAAAAGGCAAAGTCGGCTTACTTATAGACACCCTCCCCGACGATGACGCCATTCGCTTTACCGTTTGGGACACGGGCATTGGCATCAGAGACGAAGATGTTCCAAAGATATTCGACCCCTTTATGCAAATTGATAACAGCCTTTCCAAGAAATATGCCGGCGCCGGTTTAGGTCTGGCGTTGGTGCTGCATCTTGTAAAACTGCATGGTGGTGGCATTCAGGTAGAAAGCAAAGTCAATGAGGGTACGCGCATATCCTTTAAGTTACCCTATAAGATCAAAGAAGGAGGAGCGCCTCTCATGATGAGTAACAGGTTGCCATTGATGGCAGAGAACGGAATTTTGGCTAATGGCCGGACGAATATCAAGGTGTTGCTGGTTGAAGACAACAAAATGATAGCCGATGGGCTGCTGGACTATTTTTCTACGTTCGACTATGACATCGTTGTGGCGCGAAATGGCGTAGAAGCGTTGGAACAGATCATTCAGTTTTCCCCCAAACTGGTTCTGATGGACATCCACATGCCGGATATGGATGGTCTGGAGGCCATTAAACGCATTCGGAACAATGGCACGCGAAGCAGAGGCGTGCCGATCATCGCCCTGACGGCCCTGGCAATGCCCGGCGACAAAGACCGCTGTCTGGCAGCGGGCGCCACAGCTTATCTGCCCAAACCGTTTTCGCTGCTCAGGCTCAAAACTTTAATGGAGAGTTTGCTGGAAACAACGGCATTTGTGCCATCGCACGATGAAGGCGAATTGCCGAGAAACAGATGTTAACAACAAGTCACGACTAAGCCAGCAGGCTTCTGATAAATTCGCCGATGAAGCGTAACTGCTAACCTGTTGGTTGGATAGTTGGTTAGTTTGCTTGTTGGCTCTAGCCAACCAACCAACAAACCAACAACCAACCAACCCTACCCACAGAGCTTCAGTGGTTACACACAATGATCTGAGGAATTTTGACAGTGCAACAACCTGTTATTGCTATCGTTGACGATCATGCGGACGTGCGCGAGTCGTTTGCCGACAGTTTACTAAGGGAGGGCTACACCTTTCTGCTCTTCTCCAACGGCAAAGAGTTGTTGGTTTACCAGTCCACCCCCATGCCCGACGTGATTTTGCTAGATGTTATGATGCCCGACATGGATGGGTTCACCGTCTGCAAGCTGCTAAAAACCCGGAATAAATGGCGGCACATCCCTGTCATCTTAATCACCTCTCTCCACTCTCGTGACTATATGATTCAAGGGTTGGAAGCGGGCGCGGAAGAGTACCTGGTAAAGCCTGTCAACACTGTTGAGTTACGGGCCAGAGTGCGCTCTATGCTGCGCGTCAAGCAGCAGCATGACCAGTTGCAAGAACTCCTCTCCCAGCGAGAAAAAATCATCCGCATGATCGTCCACGACATGCGCCAACCCATCGGGGTAGCGCTCATGTACGGGTTTCTTGTCGAACGCAATGCCGCGTTGTCTGAAGCAAATCAAAATAAAGTGAAAGTCATGGTGACGCAATTGAAACGGTTGGAGTCACTGGTAAATGATATTTTAATGACCGTCAAAACCCATCAGGGAGAACTTGCCCCACAATCAACAGAAGTTGATCTGAAGCAGTTAATTATGGACGCCCAACCCGACTACCTGTTTCAGGCTGAGGCCGCCAACATTAAACTACGTGTCGAATTACCCGTTCAGCCTTGCGTGATGCTGCTCGACAGAAATCTCATCCTCAGAGTGCTGGATAACTTGCTCATCAATGCCCTCAAGTTTTCACCCGCCGGAAGCCAGGTGCAGATTCGCCTCACCTGCTTGCCAGGTAATCCGGCGACGCAGCGCGTTCGCCTGGAGGTTATTGATGAAGGGCCTGGTATCCCAACGGACTACTACAGCTCTATTTTTGACGAGTTCAAAATCATCGAAATGCGCGAGCAAAGAGGGCCACAAATCGGACTGGGATTGGCTTACTGCAAGATGGCGATAGAAGCGCACAAAGGTGCCATCTATGTAAAAGCCAATGAACCGCAAGGGTCAATTTTCGTGGTGGACTTGTAATGATTGTTGGCGCGGCGCGTTATGACGTTCGCTTTGTTAGGCTGGTATCCGTAAGCCGTGTTCCGTATTCCGTAATCGGAACACGGAACACGGCTCCAGGAGGATAAGTTATTGGATCGGTTGAAAAGCGCCATTGCCACCTTGATGGGCCGGCCGACCCCCGAAAGCGTTCAGCTACAGCAGGCAAACCAGGCGTTGCAGCAAGAAAATGCCCGCCTCCGCCGCAATCTGGCGAATGCGGAACTAGACCGCGCCAACCGGCTGCGGGATGGATTTTTAGCCAACATGAGCCACGAACTGCGGACGCCGCTGAACGCGGTGTTGGGCATTTCTGAAGCGTTACAAGAGGGCGTGTATGGCCCGCTCAATGAAAACCAGAGCCGTTCGCTGGGCAGCATTCAGGTGAGCGGCCAGCACCTGCTCAACCTGATCAACGATATTTTGGACCTATCTAAAATTGAGGCGGGCCAATTGGACCTGGAACCTGCCTGGGTATCGGTGCAGGAGGTGTGCCAGGCGAGTTTGCGCTTTGTGCGGCAAGAGGCGCACAAGAAGGAGTTGCAGGTTGCTACCTTTTTTGACCCGGCCGTGACCACTGTTTGGGCCGATGCGCGTCGCCTGAAGCAAATTTTGGTGAATTTGTTGAGCAATGCGGTGAAGTTCACGGCCGTTGGCGGGCGTATTGGCCTGGAGGTGCAGGGCGATCTGACGCAGAAAACGGTGCGTTTTACGGTTTGGGATGAGGGTATTGGCATTTCCACAGAGGGTATGCAGCAATTGTTTCGGCCGTTTGTGCAGCTAGACGGCCGTTTATCACGCGAATACAACGGCACTGGTTTGGGGCTGGCGCTGGTCTATCGCATGACGCAGGTATTGGGCGGGCAGGTGTCGCTGCTGAGCGAAGTGGGCAGCGGCAGCCAGTTTACTATCGCGCTGCCCTGGGACCCGGCAAGTTTGGCCGGGCAGCCGACCGATCACTCATTGGAAACAACGGCCGTTGCCCCCAGCCCAGGCTCCAAACTCATTTTGCTGGCCGAGGATAATGAGAGCGTCATCGAAACCGTGAGCGATTACCTGATGGCGAAAGGGTACAGCGTATTGGCAGCGCGAAACGGCCGTGAGGCCATTGAAAGCGCTCTGGCAGCGCCGCCCGACATGATCCTGATGGATGTGCAAATGCCAGAAATAGATGGGCTACAGGCGATCAATCGGCTCCGGGCAGAAAAGGCGACGGCCGACATCCCCATTGTGGCCCTGACTGCCCTGGCGATGCCCGGCGACCAGGAACGCTGCCTGGTGGCCGGAGCCAATGCCTACCTTAGCAAACCGCTCAGCCTGAAACAGTTGATCGGCATGGTGGAATCGTTGACCAATGGTTAAGAACGGAAGTTACATGACTTGTGGAACTGAGATTGGAGATTAGAGATTGGACCAATCTCTAATCTCCAATCTCTCATCCCCTGTGTTATTTCATCCGCGTATCGCTGACCACATGGGGCGCGGGAACGGTTATGATGAATAAACAACCGGCAATTTTGATTGTAGACGATGATCCGTCAGCCCGGCAGGCGACTGAAATGTTGCTGCTGCGGCAAGGGTACGCGCTGCATTTTGCCGCCAGCGGCGCGGAGGCGTTGGCCTGTCTGCCTACAACCCAGCCAGACGTGATCTTGCTGGACGTGATGATGCCGGGTATGGATGGTTTTGCCGTTTGCGAGGCGGTGAAAACGGCCGTTTCCACCCAACACATCCCCGTCGTCCTCATCACCGCCCTGGACAGCAAAGAAGACCTGGCGCGCGGCCTCGACGCCGGGGCCGACGACTTCATCCACAAGCCGGTCAACGGCCTGGAACTCCGCGCCCGCGTCCGCTCCATGCTGCGGATCAAGCAGCGCCACGACGACTTGCAAACCATCATGCAGCTGCGCCAGGATTTGGCGAACATGATCATCCACGACATTCGCAACCCGCTCACCACCATCACCATGTACTGCGATTTACTGCCCACCCTCGCCGGGTTACAGAAAAAAGAGGCGCTGCAAACCATCACCAACCAGGTAAACCGGCTCAACTTTTACCTGATGGACATGCTGATGATGGCGAAAATGGACAATGGCAGTTTGCTGCTGCTGCCAACGGCCGTTAACCTCAACCACCTCTTAGAAAC